>NZ_SUEG01000009.1:22550-76154 GCF_005063415.1 Mesorhizobium sp. | reverse complement strand
GATCGGCCCCGCCGTACTTATGTGCGGCGGGCTTTTTTTATCCACTCGCGGAACCTTCGTTGCTGAAGCCGCGCGGAATCACGTTCCGTTCACTCTGGCTAATATAAGCTTTGTACCTAGTGTTGACTGGGTGCGTAAAATTGTAAGTACCGGCGCCGGCCGCCTCGAGTTCATTCCGCCGATGGAGCCCAAGCTGGTCTCAAAGCCGCCCGAGGGTGAGCACTGGATTCACGAGATCAAGCTCGACGGCTACCGCACCCAGATCGTCATCAACAGCCCCGACGATATTCGCGCCTTCACCAAGTCCGGCGCGGACTGGACGAGCAAGTATACCGGCCTCATCGAAGCCGCGCGCGAACTCGAGGTCAAGAACGCGATTTTCGAGGGTGAGGCGGTGGTCACCAACGACGCCGGCCTGCCCGACTTCGACGCGCTGCAGAAGGCCGTCCACAGCGATCCCTACGCCATGATCCTCGGCGCCTTCGACATCATGTATCTCGACGGCCACGATCTGCGCGACGTCGGCTGCAAGGCGCCGCGAGATCCTGTTCGGGATCATCAAGCCGAACAGCAGGATCTATTTCAGCGAATCGCTTGCGATCTTCTATCTCGCCGGCCAGGCGGGGCTCGAGGGGATCGTTTCCAAGCGCGCCGACAGCCCGTATCGCAGCGGCCCGACGTCGAACTGGCTGAAGACAAAGAGCTCACAGTCGAGGAATACGGTCTGCTTGGCGTCGAACGGGAGCCTGGCAAGGCCGCATTCGCCTGCTGGCGGAGCCAGGCACCGGGAAATATGTCGGTTCGGACTTCATCAGTCTGGGTCGCGAGATGAAGGAACGGTTGTGGAAGCGGGTCCAAGACCATGCCGGCCCGCCTCCGCAGGGTATCAAGAAGCGACCGGCGACGCAGTGGGTCGAGCCGGGGGAGGCCAAGCTGCGCGTCAAGCACCTCCCCGGCGAGCACAAATATATACGCAGCGCTTCATTGCAGGGTTTCGGCGATGAGAAGTAAGCCTATCGGGTCAGCCGGTCGACCGTTGCTTTGGCAAGGGCCTCGGCCTCATGGATGGGCAATGGGCCGTAAAGTCCCAAGACGGCCTCCTCGCTCGGCAACACGCCGGGCGGGCACTTCTCCTCGATGACCATGCGAATGAGTTTGAGGCAATTGCGGGCGTCACAAAAGGGGTCGGTCATTCGTAGTAGGATGACGCCGGCTGCTCGCGGCCAAAGTTGTGTCTAAATAGCGTAAGTCAACTCCTCGGAGTTGCGTGCAAGCAAACCCAAAGGTGGGCATCTAGGAGAGCGCTTCAACCGACTTTTGGCGGATTGCTCACGACCAGGAATCCGCTTTTTAGTAATTCCAAGGCATCGAGTGCCTCTTCATCCGACAAATCTGTCAAAGCCACCCCATCGGTGAAAACAACCTTGTCATCGTCTGTGTCGTAGACCTCCCAAAGCCCATCCTTGACCCTTCGAATGGCGTACAGACGCTCCATTTTTGCATCCTCATCATAGTAGGAAATTCTTTCCAACCGTGCTGGTTATAATGCCTGCTGGCGGCTACTAGGTCTCCGTGATCCGCGCACCGGGGCATACGCATCTCTTCAAAGCCCGGGCCTCGTGAACCCTGGATCGCCCGCCGGTGCCGAAGGGTGCGGCGGTTTTTGCTTGGGACAGCTAGCCCTAAAGCGCGCTGTGCCCGGGTTTCATAGCCCGTTTCTAAGGATGAAATATTAACGAATCCGGCCTTTCACCGGTGGGCATGATACCCTCCAGGGCAATGGCTGGGGAATTCGACAATGACGAGGCGATGAGGCTCCCATTCGCCATCCAGCACTTTGGTGGCCCCTTGAGGGATGTACCTTCCCCGTAGCGCTTCGCTAACTGGCACGTCCCGGCGGTATACCCCGAAAACGGAAGCGTCGGGTATATCTACGCCCGCGATAAGATCACAGCCATTGACCTTACTCTCTAGAGAAAGGCATTGAAGCACGTCCGTTAACGCCTCCGCAACTAAGCCAGCTGTACTACCCTCAGGGAAAGGGCCCTGGTCATCGGGCTGGCCAGCAAAAGAGCTGATCATTATCGCGGCGTATCGGCTATCTTTCCAATCGGCTCCGCGATCGTCCGCGGGCCAGTTATTTGATCGCCGCCCAGAATTTCTGCCCAAACATTCCTGTCATTGCGCCCCAGTGCCGGACCCAATTCGACGCGGTTCACGCGTCGGTTGCACCCAGGCCTCAGACACGTTATCATTGCCTCTTGCGTTCCCGGGGGGGAAGGTGGTGGGTATCGTCCAAAGGGTTGGTCCAATTGTAGAACAGGCTATCGCCGCAGTGCTCAACAGGGCGGACCATAGTGATACCGTGTCGATCACAGCCGCATTAAACAAAGCACGAGCGGCCGCGCCTGATCTGGTGGCATCTGACGACGAACTATCCGACGCGATTGTCGAGGCAGCAACTGCCATGGGCTGTTCGTGAGTTTCGACCGTCGCAAGTAGTCCGCTGCTGTAATGGGCCTTTGCTTGTGAACCCTTCGAGTGATCATCACGCCGCTGGGATCATGCTTTGTCCGTGGTCAGCACGAGTGATCCCGAGCTTAACGCCTTGATCTGGCGACTTCGAAAGAGCTTGGCTTCATTCCGCTGCGGCCGAAGCATGTAAGCCTGCGAAGCAAGGGTCCGCCTGCCAAATCCAGCAATGGCCTGCGGACCCCAATCAGCGCATGAGGGCTTGTCCTGCGCCGATCTCTCCTCGCGGAGATGGCGCCAACAACCAAGTCAAGCCGTGGTTGTTCCCGACGTCGCCTGTACGCAGGACCAATGCTCTGGCGGGTCCCGCAATGCGCGGAGCTGTGAGCCCTTCTTAATTCGGGCTGGGGGTCGGCGGTTCGACAGTCTGGATGATCGCCTTGTCGAGAGCGTCGGGCTCATGGATGTGCAGGGTAGATCTCGGCCGTTCAGGCCGCCGGCCTCGCAGGACGAGTGCGACCCCACACACTACGTGCCGGAACTCTCGCGAGGGACGTGACTTCGCCACCTGGGCGATGATCAAGCATCTCGGCCGCGACGGCATAGCCGGACGGTCGAGCGCCATTAACAAGGTGGCGGGAGCAATGGCCGCGAGGTTGCGCGACGACCACCCATTGCCGTGCCCAATCACGTGGTGCTGAACCACTGGGGGCGGTTGGGCCGCTCGATGCTGGGACCGACGCCGACGCGCCCTTGCGCGGAAGTCAGGTGCTACTGAGCAGCAAATACGCGACATCGCCTCGCTGATCGGGCTCGATCATGCCTCGATCTTGAGAGAAGCGCGTCTGTTGAGCCGTGATCTAAGGCCAAAGCTTTGAGGCTTAGTCACTGGCTTGATCTGGAAACCGAGTCAGCCGTTCGACAGGTCGGTAAATGCCTTCGTGCACTGGCTCTCGACGTAAAGCAGCAATGCGGCTTCCTCGCTCGGCAACACGCCGGCAGGGCATGTTTGTTCAATCGCTATGCGAACCGGCGAAGGCCAGCCCATGCACTGTGAAGCACTCAGGCGCAAGTCAGGCGATCGTCAAGCTCAGCCCAGGCGCATCATGGCGCGTGCGATGGCGATCTGCGAGGGGCAGGGAGGAGTAATACCATGTGCGAATTGCTCAAGATCATCTCGGAGACATTCTGATCGAAATCGGCCGGCTATCAGATCATCGCATGAAGTCGACCCCCGAGAGGATGGCCGTGACGCGGCAACTGCCAATGATCTTCGTTGCCTGACATTGACACGGACAATGTGATCTCGATTCCCTTGGCGCGCGCGTCTTGAGACTTGCCCTCGAGCGCGAGATCTAGTGCTCCATGGGAAGCGGCAGGTGCTGCGGCTCGGCATGATGAAACACCTGGCCCAGATCGCGTGCATCGAATGTCTGTTCACAGACCGGGCAGTAGACGAAGTGTTTTGATTCGTCGTCGACGGGCCTGTCGCACGGCTTACCCTGTACCCTGTGGCGATGTTGTCGGTCCTGATCCGTTTCATCCCTGAGGCCGCCTCCATCAACAATCCTGGTGCCTGCCGAGCAATGGTCAAGGTCGCCTACGCGCATCGTCGGGCAAGCCAGGGCAATTCGTGCCTCGACTCTTGGCATTTCGTTCTGTGTCATGTTGTCGGCCGCCATCAGCTCCCGCGGGTCCATCGCGCTTCCAACATGCAGTGGACGATCGCCTAAATGAGGCCAGCCAACTCTGGTCGATCTTTTCGGGCTTGCTGGACGCTCAGTTCGGCGGAGCGACCGATGGCTTGATCGGCCGATCAAGCTCCTTGCCTTTGTAGCCGGCCTCGTTGTTGTTTTAATCCGCCTCCTCGGAGCACAGCCATCTTTCTGCGCGAATTCGGTGTCCAGGCCGTGATGGTGTCCGCATCGACGGTGATCAGCGTTCCCGCTTTCAAGGTCACTGTCCGATCCTCCTCGTCCACGCGCGCCACTTCGCCTGTTAGCTGTAACTCGTCACCCGGTTTGACCTTCCTCGGTGCTGGGATAGAATGCGGAAATCCGTAGGAGGGGATGCTGACGCTAGCTCTGCCGTCGTCGAGCAGCTTCAGGACCGTGACGGCAATTGCCACCTCGTCGCCGACATTGATGTCCTCAATTTTCCAAGCCATGTCCATGAGTCTGGGGCGGCTTTGGCGCTCGTCAAGAGATTGATAAGTTGGCGAGAATGCTGACACCGCCTGAACCGGCACCTTTGTTTCGGAACCGATTCGGACCAGCGATATTGAATCAAATTGTAGTGTCTGGAGTGCGGGTGCATGCTTACCGAGCTTGGCGCTGGCCGGCTGTCGTTTGTCGCGTTCCAAATGCCCACGCTGGTCGAGAAGCCGCCCAAGGGCAGCGGATGGATTCACGAGATCAAGTATGACGGCTACCGTACGGAGCTGATCATCCAGCAAGGTGCGGTGCAGGCGTTCACGCGCAACGGCTTCGACTGGACCGACAAATACAGCCCCATCGTCCGCGCTGCGGCTGAGCTAAAAGCGAAGCGGGCAATCATTGATGGCGAAGCGACAGTGTTCGGCACCACCGGGCGTCCGGATTTCCAGGCGCTACGCCGGGAACTTGGAAAGGCCGAGTCGACCAAGTTGGTCTTCCACGCGTTCGACCTCCTCCACCTTGACGGCCGAGACCTGCGTGATGCTCCGCTCCTCGAGCGCAAGCGGGCATTGCAACGTCTGTTGAAAGACGCGCCCGCGGCACTCGTCTATGCGGATCATCTGGAAGGCGATGGCCCAACCGTGTTCGAGCACGCGTGCGAAATGGGCCTCGAGGGTATTGTCTCGAAACACGCGGATTCCCCTTATCGCTCCGGCAGGCAGGAGAGCTGGCTCAAGCTCAAATGCATCAAGAGCGACAATTTTCCGATTGTTGCCTTCGTTGAAAAACTGGGCGCCAGGCCGCGCAGGATTGCCTCGCTCTATCTCGGCCGTCGCAAGGGCAATCGCATCCACTACGAGTGCGCGAACGGCTGGACCCATTGATCATCAGTAAATCTCCACTCGCCGAACCGATAGACAAGCCCAAGGCGACTTGGGTGCAGCCGGCAGTCGAGGCCGAAATCCAGTATAGCGGCATCACCGATGACGGGCTGCTGCGGGAAGCCGTGTTCAAAGGCCTGCGCGACGATCTGAGCCCAGCAGCCGGTGCGCCATTGGTCGGCAAGACGCGGCCGTCCAGTGAAAGTTTGGGCGTCCCTCGCGAGAACATTCTGCAACTGCTGCCCGACGCTCTGGTGCCGTCGAACGAGGAGCTGATGAGCTATTGGACGAAGGTGGCCAAAAAGGCGCTTGTCCACCTCGGCCGACGCCCGCTCAAGCTGGTTCGCCACTCGCACGGGGTCACCTTCTATCATAAGGGCAGATTGCCCGACATTCCGGATACCGTGCACCAACTGCGTGTTCAGAAGCGCGAGGGTGGAGAAGGCGTGAGGCTGTGGGTCGATGATCTTGATGGCCTGCTTGGCTTGGTGGAAATAGGCGCTGTCGAGTTGCATCCCTGGAACGCCACCATCGATGATATCGAGCATGCCGACCGGGTTGTCATCGATCTGGATCCTGGCGAAGGGGTCGAATGGGAGATGATCGTCGAGACGGCTCTGAAGGTCCGGGACATGCTGCGTTCGGAAGGACTCGATAGCTGGCCGAAGGTGACCGGCGGCAAGGGCCTGCATGTGATGGCGCCTCTGCAGGCCGTGATCACCCACGACGCCGCCCGGCAGTATGCCCGAAAGCTGGCGCAGCACTTGGTCAGCAAGCATCCCGATCGCTATCTTTTGTCGTCTGCGCCGTCGGCTCGTTGTGGGCGCATCTTTCTGGATTACCTCCGCAATGGCCGCGGCAACACAGCTGTCGGCGCTTACTCGCCTCGAGCCCGTTCAAGCTTTCCGATAGCCGCTCCAGTCACATGGGCGCAGGTCGAAAAGGGAATTTTGCCAGACGCGTTTACGTTGGAGAGCCCATTTCGGCCGGCGAAGGCCGCCTGGACCACGCGGAAAAACCAATAGCAATCGCGAAGTGTTAGTCCCATGCGCGAAGGCCTTAACCGCCGGCGTCACTGCGGCCGCGGCAAGTGGCCGGCGTCATTGGCGGCAGTTGGGATAGATGCCTAGTAGACGCCGGCCCAGCGGGTTGGGTCCGCCACCGGGAATAATAACGGAGCTGGAAATTCAGGTAACTCCGTGATCGCGGAACACGAGCCTTTGCGGTCCCGTCCGTTATGTGGGCGGGCTGTACGGGATAGAAATCCGTCGCGAAATGGCTGGCAGTAAGTCCCTGCATCATCACAGCCGCCGCGGTGCGGTCGTCGATTTCGTCGGGAAACGGTACCAGAGCATCGGCCGGTATGGCCGCCCGCTCTGTATAGCTCCCTTGGCGCGTAGACCCACGCAACACGGTCCCCAACTCGGACGTTCCCAACTTCGTCACCAACTCACACGACGCGCCCGGCACCTTCCACGCCTAGAATCTTCGGGTCGAGCCTCTCTGTCCACGCTAGGCCGTGTCGCACGCCGATATCCATGAAGTTCACGCCCGCTGCAGCGATCTCGACCAGCACCTGGCCGGGACCGGATACAGGTTCCGGTCGTTCGACAAATTCCATCACCTCTGGCCCGCCCTGCCGGGTCATTACGACTGCCTTATTTCAACATTTCCTATTGTTGACAAAACAAGCCAGAACTCGGCAAGATCGAAGGCGCCGCCTCACTGCAAGGCACGGCCAGCTAGTGCACGGCCGCCCTCTCGATCAGCCTCGCGACGGGTTCGGGATTTGAAACCATCACCACGTGTGAGGCCCCCTCGACTACGACGGTTTCTCGCGAGTGCGCTCGTGCAGCCATGAATGCGGAAGCCTGCGGAGGGATATTCCTGTCTTTGTTCCCATAGATGAACAACGCGGGTATCTTCTTCCAGGCCGGCGCGGTCTGGGGCTCGTTCAGCGCCGCTTCCGTGATGGGTCGCTGCGTCGCGGCCATCAGCTTCGCCTCGGCAACGGGAACGTCCGCTGCGAATTGATCGCGAAACTTGTCCTGCTGGATATAGAGATCCTTGCCGCCGCCTGAAAGCGGAACCGGCGGAGCAAGGGTGGGACCGAGCGTGCTGCCGGGAAAGTTGCCCGCCAGCCCTGCAGCCGTTTCGCCGGCATCCGGTGCAAACGCCGCCACATAGACCAGTGCCTTGACGTTGGCATTGTCCTTGGCGGCCTCGCTGATGACCGAGCCGCCATAGGAATGCCCCACCAAGACGATAGGCGACCCAATGCTTGAAAGGACATCGGAAATATACGCGGCGTCATTGGCAACACCCCGCAAGGGATTGGCGGCGGCCACTACGGAAAAGCCGTCCTTCTCGAGGATTTTGACGACGCCGTTCCAACTCGATGCGTCAGTAAACGCGCCATGAACCAGGACGACGGTGGGCTTAACGGGGGCGGGCTTTTCGGCCTGCGCGTAGGTGTTGCCCGATAAGGCCATGGCGAGCGTCAATCCTGCCAGCAATCTCTTCATCATCTATCCTTTCGATGGTTTTGGTCGGAGTGGTTATTTCATCGGGATGGACGCAAGTCCAAAAGCGGGGACGTTTCAGAGTGTCCCTCGGCCGAACCCGCGATGGAACGGACCTCTTGCGGAAAGTCCGTTGAGATGCTCAGCCCGCGCCACCTCTCGAGTTCTTCCAGCTTCGCGAGATCGGCCTGCTCGATGACCTTTACGGCGTCGCTACCGAGCGGTAGGCGCAGCGGCGGGCGGTTCATCGCGGCGATCTCGAGAATCACCTGCGCGGCCCGCGCCGGGTCGCCGGGCTGATGGTTGTTGTATGCGCGTTGCAGCCTGGCGGTTGCGCCGACGACCGAGTCATATTCGGGCCGGCCCTCCCGCAGCGAGGTCGAGGAGCCCGCGAAGTCGGTCCGGAAGCCTCCGGGTTCGATGACGGTGACCTTGACGCCGATCAGCGCCATTTCCAGGGAGAGCGCTTCGGAAAAACCCTCAACGCCCCACTTGGCGGCCGAATAGGATGCGCGACCTGGCGCGCCCACGCGTCCGCCGACCGACGAGAACTGGATGATGTGGCCAGCGCGCTGTTCGCGCATGACTGGGATGACCGTCTTGGTCACGATGATCGTCCCGAACAGGTTCGTTTCGATCTCCCTGCGGAAATCGTCCAGGTCCATATTCTCGACTGAGTTGACGTTGCCATAGCCGGCATGTTGACGAGGACGTCGAGGCCACCGAAGCTGTCCACGGCCACGCGGACGGCTGCCTGTGCCGCAGCCGGGTCCGTGACGTCTAGCGCAACCGTTCGGATGGCATCGCCGTAGCGCTCCGTGAGGTCAGCCAAATGCGCGGGCTCTCGTGCGGTCGCGACCATACGATGACCGGCGTCGAGCACCGCTTCCGAGAGGGCACGGCCGATGCCGCGCGAATTTCCGGTGACAAGCCATCTTTGCGGCATGGCACTTTCTCCTTCGATAAGGCACCTACCCTGCAGGGCGTTCAGACAAAGACTCCCAGTGAGCCCGTTAGGGCGCGTAGCGCGTGAACACGTAGTCATGGCCCTGGACCCGCGCCTCATGACAGGCAAAGCAGGTTTGATGCTGGGCCTCGTCAGCCGGCTTGTTATCGACAAATCTGCCGAAGCCCCATCCACCGGTGGTGGCATATTTCTTCGAGTCCTTGACCATGATCTGAACTGTCGTAGCCACGCCAGGAACGGAGGCAGATTCGAATTCGGACGATTGGACGTGTTTCCAGGCGAGCTTTGCCAGAACGGTCCCATCAGGGAATGGCAGCGTTCCCTCGCGGTATGCGTTGATCGCCACGGCGTTGCCGAGGACCGCCCTAAGCTCGTTGAGGGGCTCTGCTTCCTCAGCCGGCGCGACCAGTTCCCATTGCCGATATCCCTCGGAAATGGTGACGCCATAGATCGGAGATGCAGCCTGCGGATTTGCACCCACATTCGAACCGGCCAACACCACGAAGCCGCATGACGCAAGGATCGCACCCAAACACGGCAGGAGATAATGAGGTTTCATCGGAAAGCTCCGCTTCATGGATCGTCAGAACTTGCCGACATCGATGACCGCCTGTGCAAAGGCCTGCGGCGCCTCCTGCGGCAGGTTGTGGCCAATACCACCTGAGATCAGTCGGTGCTCGTACTTGCCGGAGAACTTCTTGGCGTAGGCCGCCGGATCGGGATGCGGGGCGCCATTTGCGTCGCCTTCCATCGTGATCGTCGGCACACCGATCGTCGGCAACGCTGCAAGCTTCTTTTCCAAAGCATCATATTCTGGCTCGCCCAGTGCCAGACCGAGTCGCCAACGATAGTTGTGGATCGAAATGGCGACGTGATCGGGATTGTCGAATGCGGCAGCGGACCGTTCGAAGGTGGCGTCGTCGAAGGCCCATTTCGGCGAGGCAAGCTCCCAGATCAGGCGGGCGAAATCCCGGGTGAACTTCTCATAACCCGCCCGTCCCCGTTCCGTGGCGAAGTAATATTGATACCACCATTGCAACTCGGCCTTCGGCGGCAGCGGCATCCGGTTCAACTCCTGACTGCCGATGAGATAGCCGCTGATGGAAACCATGGCCTTGCAGCGCTCAGGCCAGAGCGCGGCGATGATGTTGGTCGTTCTCGCGCCCCAATCATAGCCTGCGATCACCGCTTTTTGGATGTTCAGCGCATTCATCAAGGCAACGATGTCGGACGCAAGCGCCGCTTGCTGGCCGTTCCTGGGCGTTGCGTCCGACAGGAACCGGGTCGTGCCGTAGCCGCGCAGATATGGCACGATGACCCGGTACCCTGCGTCTGCAAGCAGTGGCGCGACGTCGACATAGCTGTAGATGTCATAGGGCCATCCGTGCAGAAGGATGACCGGGGGTCCATCCGCAGGACCGTCCTCGGCATATCCGACGTTCAGCGGGCCCGCGTCGATCTGCTTCAGCGGGGAGAACGAGGTCCGCGGCTTAACCGGGCGGGAAGCGGTCGTTTCCGTCCCGCTGCCCTGCGCTCCCGCAATACCGATCGCGCCGAGCTGCGCTGCGGCGACCGTCGCGGCAGCGATGCCGAAGAGATGACGACGATGATGGTCGATTTTTTCCGGGGTTCTGACTGCGTTCATTTGTGCACCGCCTTGTCGTAATGACATTTTGCTGAGAGTGGTCACGCTTGATCGATCAATGTGATCGATGGGCTAGACCAAGGTGATTGCGACTTCGATGTTGCCGCGCGTAGCTTTCGAGTAGGGGCAGGTCTGATGCGCCGCATCCACAACAGCCTGGGCAACGTCGCGGTCGAGCCCGGGCACGCTCACATTGAGCCGCGCACCGAGAAAGAAGGCGCCGTCGGCAACGTTCAGATCCACCTCCGCATCGATTGCGAGGCCAGCCGGCAGGATAATGTTCATCTTGCGGGCGGCGATTGCCATCGCTCCCTCGAAGCAGGCTGACCAGCCGGCCGCAAACAGCTGTTCCGGATTGGTGCCCCCGCCTGGGCCGCCGGGCGTGGAAAGCCTGATGTCCAGTCGACCGTCGGAACTGCGCGACGTGCCATCCCTGCCGCCAGTGGTGCGGATTTTGGCGGTATACAACAGCTTTTCAGACCGGCTCATGATGTCTGTGTTCCTTGCAAAAGGGCACTTGGAAAATCGATGGAAAATTGCGCGTGGCTTCGCTATCCACGAGAGCGCAAGCACACGGTAAGGGCTTGCGTCCGGAGGGAGTCGCGCGGCACGAGCGATAACGACAGTGCAGGCATCATCATTCTCCCTGGGCTGGTCAGCGGAAGTTCTTGCTGCTTCGACACATAGAGAAGGATCGCCTGGAGCACCCGTTATGCACTATGATGCGGTGTTAGCGCTCGCCAGTGACCGCACGTCTTGGAACTGGGGCTGGGCTGCTATCATGCCCTGCCTCAAATCGTCGCTCGACGAAATCGGAGTTTCTGCGACACAGGTCTTGGACCTGAACCCGAGATCTGCCTAGCCATCAGGAAACACGAAGAATGATGCCATGATATCGCCAGCCGCGCCGACGAGCGACAGGATATCGTTTGGTCACTTTACGCTTGCGGCGGGTGAGCGGCTCCTGCTGCGGCAAGGCGTGCCTGTCAATCTCGGCACGCGCTCTTTCGATATACTGGCAGCCTTGGCTGCGCGCCCCAACGAGATCGTCAGCAAGAAGGATCTGCTGGCCCAGGTCTGGCCCGACGTCACCGTCGAAGAAGGCAGTCTGCGGTTTCACATCGCCAACCTCAGAAAGGCGTTGGGCGACGGCAGGGACGGGGCACGCTACATCGCCACTCTGACGGGGCGAGGCTACTGCTTCGTGGCCCCCGTCTCGCGAGTGGATGGTCAAAACAGGGTGCAAAGCGAGGTCGCCGTCAGCTATCCGCAAGCCAACCTGCCAAGTCGCCTGATCCGAATGGTCGGCCGGACCGATGATACTATCGCACTTTCAACGCAACTGGCCCGCACGCGCTTCGTTACGGTCGTCGGCGCCGGTGGAGTCGGCAAGACCACTGTTGCCGTGGCGGTGGGCCATGACCTAATCGAAGCATTCGCGGGTGCCGTACATTTCGTCGATCTCGGGGCGCTGAGTGATCCCAGCCTGGTTGCTACGACCGTAGCCTCGATGGTAGGACTGCCTCTTCAGTCCGACGATCCGACATCCGGTCTGGTCGCCTATCTGGCGCATAAGCGAATCCTCCTAGTCCTCGACACTTGCGAGCACGTCATCGACGCGGCGGCAGATCTGGCGGCCCGCATCTTCGCCACTGCACCGCAGGCCCACCTGCTGGCAACGAGCCGAGAGCCTCTTCAAGTCGAAGGCGAGTACATCTACAAGCTGGAGCCGCTTCTATGCGCGCCGGGCGATCAGGACCTCGCCCCATCTGTGGCGCAGAGCTTCCCTGCAACCCAGCTGTTCCTGGAACGCGCCGCTGCGAGCGGGGCGCGCCTTGACCTCCAGGATGCGGACGCCGCCATCGTGGCCGCTATCTGCCGCAAGCTCGACGGCGTGCCGCTCGCGATCGAACTCGCAGCCGGACGGGTTGCGAGTTACGGCCTGCAGAAAACCGCTGAACTTCTCGACGAGCGGCTGACGCTGTTGTGGCCAGGACAACGTACCGCGCCACCCCGGCAGAAGACCCTCCAGGCCACGTTGGACTGGAGCTACGGGCTGCTATCCGAGCTCGAGCGCCATTTGCTTCGTCGGCTCGCCGTCTTCGTTGGTCATTTTTCGATTGATGCCGTCCTGGACGTCGTGACGAGCGCGACCATCGATGACGCTCTCGTGTTTGGCGCCATCGACAGCCTCGTTGCCAAGTCGATGATAGCGGCAAGGCCGGCCGGAGCGACGATGCGTTACCGGCTGCTCGATACGACGCGGGCTTACGCCCTTCAGCTGGACGTCGACGATGCGGAACTCGAGAGCCTCGCCGAACGTCATGCGGCCCACTACCTGCGCTGGCTGGAGGAGACGCGAGCCGAGTGGCCGACTTTGTCGAGCGCCGTGCAGCGGTCGCTTCACCTAGCGGGCTTGGCCAATGTGCGAGCGGCTCTGGACTGGTGCTTCGGGCCCGACGGAAATACTGAAGTCGGCGTCCGCCTGGCTGTCGCGGCGGCTCCGGTTTTTCTGTCGATGTCTTTGCTCGCCGAATGCCATCGCTGGACGGCGCAGGCGGTCCTTGCCCTCGGCGACACTACCGGCGGCGGCTTGGAGGAGATGCGTCTTCAGGCCGCCATGGGGGTGTCCCTGATGTTCACGCGTGGCGGGAAGGATGCGGCGCGCGTGGCTTTGAACAGAAGCCTTGCCATTGCCGACAGGCGTGGCGATGCGCTCGATCAGCTTCAAATTCTTGGGCCGCTGCAGATGTTCCACCTGCGTAGGGGAGAGTTCAAGTCTGCGCTGCACTATGCCGAGCGCTGTTCCGTCATCGCCGGAACCCTTGAGGACTCTGTCTCAACCACATTGGCGCATTCCCTGATGGGGATTTCATTACACCTCAACGGAGAGCTCGATCGTGCCCAGACGGCGGTTGAAGCGGCGTTACGACACGGGCCGCGCTCCGACCGGACCACGACGAACTATCTCGGTTTCGAGGGCAGGATTTTGGCCAGCGCGATTCTGGCAAGGACACTCTGGCTGCAAGGCCATCCGGAACGGGCTCGGGACCGCGCGCTCCTGACGATCAAGGATGCGGAAGTCCTGAACCATCCGCTGACGCTCTCCATTGCACTCGTCTGGGCAATTTCCGTGTTCCTCTGGGTCGGCGACCTGAACAACGCGGAGGAACACATCGATCGTCTTTTCTCGCGCGCCGAATTTCATTCCCTCGGGCCCTATCTTGCGCTTGGGCGCGGCTTCAAAGGGGAGCTGGCCATTCGTCGAGGCAACGCAAGCAGCGGTGTCGAAAGCCTTCGAAGCTGTCTTGCCGAGCTTCACGCAGCGCCATACGAATTGCTCACCATGCCGCTCAACATGGCGTTCATTCAGGGCCTCGCCTCAACAGGCCGATCCGCGGAAGCGCTGTCACTGATCGATGAGACGATCCGGCAGATCGAAGCAAACGGCGATCTTTGTTATATGCCGGAGCTGCTGCGGGTGAAAGGCAGCCATGTTCTCGCGGCTTCGCGAGCTGACGGCGACGAAGAAGCAGAATTGTGTTTTCGGCGATCGTTAGAACTCAGCAATCGTCAGGGCGCGCGTGCATGGGAGTTGCGGACCGCTGTCGACCTTGCTTCCCTGTTGGCCGCTCGCGGACAACGCGAGGGCGCCCGAGCACTTCTCCAGCCAATTTTCGCGCGATTTGGGAAGGGCTTGGAGACAGCAGACCTGCAGTCAGCCGCACTCCTGCTGGCGAGGCTGACCCAGTCGACTTGAGCTTTTCGCTAACCAACCCTGCCAGTCCGCCTCACGACAGCGGACATAAGGGCTGGCCAAGGGTCTCACCTGTCAGATCGATCTCAAGTCCGGGCCACGGCCAAGATGAACTTGAAAGTTCCGCCACCCTGGCGCAGTTGACCGGCGCTGGGGTCGTACTTGAAATTATCACCAAAGGCACGCTCGATCCCTTCAGCGAATTGGAGCCGATTGAGCGGCTGTGCATACATCGGCCTCGACCTTGAAGCTGTTTCATCTATCCTGGTGACTTCGCCTCGAAGCTCGATTTGCTGGCCTCGCTTGACCTTGGATTTGCTGTGCCTGATCGAATGCGGGAAATCGTAGCTCGGGATGGAGAGGCTGACGCGGTCATCTGTCACCCGCCTTCGGACTTAGCGGTAAGCGCCACTTCGTCTCCAATGCCCATTCCCCGCGCTGGGGGGCCAGCGGCTTGGTTGTGGGGAGATTGGCAGCTAGAGGCCGCCGGGCCTTGACGGCCAGCGAGCGTAAGAGGAGGCCCTGTGCTGGCTGACGAAAACTTGCGCTCAAGGGCACGGAAAAGCATCATTCGAACGAACACTTTCGTCGTGACGCGCAGTGAGGCGGTCGCCGGCGCTTTGAAGCTCTCCGGCAAGCCATGGCGGCGGCTGTGCGTCGACAGAGAACGCCGAGATCATTCCCGGCGGTCGAGGCATGTTGCCCCGCGGCTCCTCCAGAATCCCGCGGCGGATTTCAGCAACGGTCAGCGAGGCGATGAACAAATCCTGGTCGCGCTAGCTCGGCATCCATTCGAGACCGCATCGGGCAAGTCTTTTCACGTCCGGGTACGCTCTGCTGCTTCGACCGCTCCTTTTGTGTTGCGGATTTAGGAATTCGAGCTTTTCGGTTGTTTCCGATCATCCATTTGGGGAAACGACGATTGCCGGCAAGCAAGGTTTTATGGGGCCAGGTCCTCACCGCCTTTCTGATCGTCGTCGCGACAACATGGGGAGCGACACAGTGGACGGCAGGGCGGCTCGGCTTTCAAAGCCAACTCGGTCCACCGTGGTTCGAACTGGCTGGACAGCCCGTTTATCCGCCGCCAGCCTTTTTCTGGTGGTGGTTTTTCTACGACGCCTACGCGCCGAAGGTCTTCCTGGAGGGCGCGGCGATTGCGGCGAGCGGAAGCCTCATGGCGATCGCCGCAGCGATCGGGATGTCTCTGTGGCGTGCGCGCGAGGCAAAGGACACCATGACCTACGGCTCGGCACGCTGGGCGACGCGAGACGAAATCAAGGCCGCTGGGATGATCGGTCAGGATGGTTTGGTGCTAGGTATGTTGGACCGACACTATCTGCGTCATGACGGTCCGGAACACGTGCTATGTTTCGCACCCACCCGAAGCGGCAAAGGCGTCGGCCTGGTCGTGCCGTCACTACTGACCTGGCCGGGTTCGGCTATCGTCCACGACATCAAAGGCGAAAACTGGGAACTGACGGCCGGATGGCGGGCCCGTTTCGGCCAGGTGCTTCTGTTCGATCCGACCAATGCTGGATCCGCAGCCTACAATCCTCTGCTGGAGGTGCGACGGGGCGAGTGGGAAGTTCGAGATGTGCAGAACGTGGCGGATGTCCTGGTCGACCCAGAAGGCACATTGGAACGGCGCAACCACTGGGAGAAGACCAGCCATGCGCTGCTGGTCGGCGCAATACTGCACGTGCTGTATGCGGAGAAAGACAAGACCCTCGCCGGCGTGGCGAACTTCCTTTCCGATCCAGAGCGGCCAATCGAGGCAACGCTGCGCGCCATGATGCTCACGCGGCATTTGGGTGATGCAGGCCCGCATCCCGTGGTGGCGTCGGCTGCACGGGAACTGCTCAACAAGTCCGAGAACGAGCGTTCCGGCGTGCTCTCGACGGCCATGAGTTTTCTGGGCCTCTACCGCGATCCAGTTGTGGCCAAGGTGACGTCATGCTGTGACTGGCGGATCGCAGACCTCGTCGAGGAGACACGGCCGGCGACGCTCTTTCTGGTCGTGCCGCCATCAGACATCAGTCGCACAAAGCCGCTGATCCGACTTGTGCTTAACCAGATCGGCCGCAGGCTCACCGAAGATCTTCACGCGAAGGATCATCGACAGCGTCTCTTGATGATGCTGGACGAGTTTCCCGCGCTCGGCAGGCTCGATTTTTTCGAAAGCGCGCTGGCCTTCATGGCCGGCTATGGCATCAAGTCGTTCCTGATCGCACAATCACTCAATCAGATCGAGAAGGCCTACGGACCGAACAATTCCATCCTCGACAATTGTCATGTGCGAGTGAGCTTCGCCACCAATGACGAGAGGACAGCCAAGCGCGTCTCAGACTCTCTGGGAACCGCGACCGAGTTGCGCGCCATGAAAAACTATGCGGGGCACAGATTGTCGCCCTGGCTCGGGCATCTGATGGTGTCGCGGCAGGAAACGGCGCGTGCACTGATGACGCCGGGCGAGATCATGCAGCTGCCGCCGACCGATGCGATCATCATGATCTCGGGCCAGTTCCCAATCCGTGCGAAGAAGGCACGCTACTTTGCCGACCCGCGTCTTGCCGAGCGTGTCTTGCCGCCACCAAGGACCGGAGAGACAACGCAAAACGCTCGCTCTGACGACTGGACCGACACCACACTTCTTGCTGAGCCGGAAGGCAAATCTCGCAAGCTGAGGCCTGCCAGGGATCAGCAGGACGAGGATCCGGCCAATGGCGGCATTCGCCGCCAGCCCGAGCTTCCCGAACACGAAGATATCGCGCCGGAGCGAACGCCACGCTGCGACGATGAGTTCAACCTCGACAGGGACGATTTCGATGATGACGCCGTTCGTCGCCGCAGTGTCGATCAAGCCATGAGACGCGCAGCACGTCAGGCCGCCCTTGACCCCAATGATGGCATTGAGCTTTGAGCGCATGAAGAACGCCAAGAAAAGACGTTTGTCTGCCTATCTTGACCCTGACGTGATGAACGCGCTCGCCGATTACGCTGGGCGGCGCGAGGTCTCGCTGTCACTGGTGGCCGAGGCTGCGCTCGCCTCGTTCCTGTCGCCGGACGCCGAAGAACGAAAGCAAGCGGCGATAACTCGCCGCCTCGACCAGATCGATCGACGCGTGCAGCGGGTCGAGCGTGACGTCGGAATTGCTATTGAGACGCTAGCACTGTTCGTCCGGTTTTGGCTCAACTCGACTCCAGCCTTGCCGGAATCGGCGCAAGCGGAGGCGCGCGCCAAGGGCTTGCAGCGCTACGACAATTTCGTCGATGCGCTCGGTCGCCGGCTCAGCAAAGGACCAAGGCTCAGGCAGGAGATAGCTGACGATGTCCCGCCAGCGCCGCCAGCGACTGGATGAGCTGCCGGCAAGACAGGCGCTTCGACAGCCCAACCCCCGGTGCCCGATTGCGGAGCCATTTTGCGCAGCTGATGCCCATCAGATCACCTTTCATCGGAGTGGCGGGCCTCGGCATTCGTCTCCATAGTCGATCTCGGCCTAGCAGTGTGCGTTGCCGGATTGGAGTTCTTTCGACCGCGCATGCTTGGTTGAATTCGAGCCTTGCCGCCCGCGGGAACAGGTTCTTGGCCGTGCCGTAACCAAAGATTGCATATGAAAATCACTTTGAACTGCCTGGTGGCACGGCATCGCTGTCGAAACCGGACATCGGGCCACAATCGATGCCCAGGGCTTTTTCTTAGGCGCAGTAACTTTGAAACAAATCCTGCCGGCAGGCGTTCCAGCATGGCGGGCGGCGTTCCCGGAGGACCCAATGCCCGACGAATACAATGACATCCCCATCCCCCAAGACCACGATGCATCGCCACTTCGGGAGGAGGAGTATTTCGTCGTCTGCCCTGCGTGCGGCCAGGCGTTCGACATCAGGTGTATGTCAGAGGCGCTTCATCACAACGAGCTGGGCCACGAGCCCTACGACCTCGACTCGTAGTCGGCAGTTACCGACGACCGTTGACACGTCGAGCCTGGTCGAGACCAACACCGAGGGTAAGTTCTCGCTCATCTGGCCGGCGTTGCCGTCCGATCGGCTTACAACGAATCCCCGTCGCGAGGGCGGAGCTTCGCCGGCACGCTATTTCGTGACAGATACCTTGCGGGCTTTCAGCGACGACTTGATTGCCGTTGCGGTTGTTGTCGATGCGGTCGCGGCCGTCACCGACCGGGTTGTTAACCCAGGGGAGGGCGCTTACTCCACCGCAACCATGTCGCCCAGTTCCGTGGCGACACTCCGAAGCAGACCTATTGCCGGCATCGGGGGCCAGGACGAACATGTGATCTCCATAATGGGTACGAGCCGGAGCCATCGCGATTGAAACTGCCGACCGGCGACCAAGCGCTCATTGCAGAGAAAGGTTGCGGTCGAGCGGGACGCCCGCGTTGCCTTCACACGAAATGTGCTGGGCGTCTCCTCCCACAGCGCACACATGCGACGCGCCCTGGGCGGGCGCGCCGCCTGTTGCCGAGAGCGACGATCGCGAATGCGAACGCTGGACGGCAGGTGAAGCGCGGTTGCGATAGGCCCAGATCTGACTTGATCCATATCCATCAGTAATCCGAAGACGCCAAGTACGCACTACGCTGGACGCGTGCCCTAGCCATCGAGCTCCCATTGATCCGTTCGTCCGCTCTATAGCCGGCTGGACCGCGCCGCACCCTTGGGCTGTTCAAAGGCGCTTGTATCTTGCCTACGCCGACACCGGCCGTTGTATCGCCGGAGCGTCAACCCGCTGAAGTCCGGCGGTGCTTTCTCAGCCGAGTGATTGCCGACTTGTCGACCGTGATCACCCCGCCGCAGTCAATCCGCACAGAGAGTTTGTTCGCCCCGCGATCGATGCGGGTAACGTCCCCAACAAGAACCACTCCGTCGCCGGCCCGGACTTTGGGTGGCGGATCAATCGTATAAGGATGGTCATACGAAGGAATGCTCACCCTGGCGCGCCCGCTGGGGAGAATCGTGATGACGGTACCTGCTAGCGCAACCTCATCGCCTACCTGAAATTCGCGAGGCATGTTAACGTGCAGCATGGTCTTCCTCCCGATGCTTTCCTAATTCACGCTTTGCTAAATTAATGCCCGGCCAACCAGGTTGGTTGCTTGCAATCGACTTCGTACGGTTACGCACAATTCCATGCTGGGGTATGCACTCCCAGTTGGCCTCGGATCGGCCTGTGTGCGTCAAATTCTGGAGAAATGGTTTGACATGCAGCGATGACTTTGGCGCGCCCGCCCAGCCACGTGTTAGCGGAGCGGCGGCGATCGGGGTGACATTTCAATACCAGGGGCAACCGGACAGACGCTGGAAGCGGCGAGCCTGAAAGGCTAGAACGATGACACAAGCCTTGCCCTTCTTCGCACCAGGCTTCGAGCTTTTTGGCGAGCGATCCTGAGCTCGGGCAGCGTTGGTTGCCACCAGCCTCGCTGCCGTTCCGTTAACCCGGCAGTAGGCCGAGCGGGCCATGTTCTAATCAATTCAGCCAACGTCGCCGGACGCCATCTGCCCCAGACATGGTCGACGTTCGCCTCGATCAAATGCGGATAAAACGCTGCTAACTCCGAGGCGTCGACGAGTTCACCCGAAATCTCGGTGAAGACCACGATGCCGTATTGCTCCGTTGCCACGGCACGGCCAAGCCGGGGTAAATGGTCAGGGGGCAGTGGATAGCGACGTCGCGTGCGTTCGGCATACCGCAATCTGGCGGTTTTATATTCCTCCGAGTCTTTGGACGCTTCCCGTCGCCGTTTCCTCTCCTCCGGTTCTGCGCGGCGTGCGGCCCTTTCGATGCTCGGCCAGTGGCGCCTCAACTCCTCGTAGGAGCGGAAAGGCACCCTCCAGGCCCGCAGTTCGTCGTCCCAGCTCGCCCATGGAACGGCTCGCAGTTCTTCGAGAACCGTCCGCGAATATGGCGTGCGGATGCGCAGGTCGTCCGCGACTTCCAGATACCGGCTCGACAGGGGATCGAAGGCGAAGGCGTCTCGTCCCTTGCTGTCATCATGGGCTACTCGTAGATCCGCCTCTTGCGCAAGCCAGCGCTGGATGCGCCGCGCGGCAGTCTTTCCCGGCACGAACCAGCTTCTGCGCTCGTCACTCCACCTGGCGCGCGGGAATGCCTGTCGAAACCGCTCAACCGCCGCTCGATCGTACGGAAAGCGCGCTTCGGCACCAGGAGCTGTCTGCGGTACAGCAGGGGCGTCGGATTTTTCCATCAGATTGCGAAGCACAGCACTGCTAGCAAACAACGCGGTGCAGCTCATTTGGGTCCAAGAACACCAGAACGCATGGTCAGAGCCGCAAGGGGAAGCCAATGAGGCGATCGGTGAAACTGCTCAACGAGCTAGCGTGGAAACCTTCGCCGCGCCAGACCGTTTATTCTGCCCCAGGAGAGGTCCATTCATGCCCAGACGAGATGCAAAAAACCCAGCGGCCAGACGGCCAACGAGCCCTCGTTCGCGTCCCCTGAAAGGCGAGGAGACGGAAGTGAACCACATCGTCGAAACGCAAAGTGTATCGCCAGCCCAGGCGCGAGAGCTTGTGCGGCGGCACGGAAACGATTGGCGTAAGATCGATGAAGCCGCCAAGTCTTATAAGGACGACAGCTAAGCACTTCCAAGCCGAGGAAAGGGAGCTTTGTCACGGCATCCGCGGAGTTGCAATTCGAGCGGATCGGCTTGAGGTGACGAATGACCACCATCGCAGCCTTCAACGCAAACGGCGTCAAGGGACGATTCCCGGCCCTGTTCTGCCGGGGCTCACCTCACACGCAGGCCAAGCGCAAGTTCGGCCCGGTGGTCGGCGATGCTGACAACGAGACGGCGAAGATCGACAAGAAAGAACCAAAAGAAATTGAGACGCAACGACAGCAAAACAGCAATGAGAATGAGCCCAGCCATGGGCACCCACTATATTCCCGGCCGGATGCCGCTATGTCCAGAACTCTGATTGTCGTTGGTTTGATCATAGTTGCCATAGGCCTATTGTGGCCCTGGCTGTCGCTGGTCGGTCTAGGCAGATTGCCCGGTGACATCGTGATCCAACGTGAGAACTTCACGTTTTATGCTCCGATCGGCACCGGGATTCTGATCAGCATCGTGCTTTCGTTTGTTCTGTGGCTACTCAACCGACAGCGAGGACGGCGAGCCCGCGTCGCCGGAGGAAAAGAACGACGCGGGCCGATCGGAGCTATCCGATCTGGCAGCAAAAATATGAGGGAAAGAGTTTGCTGCCGGGGCAGAACTTTCCGTGCGCGCCGGTGTTCCATCGCGTGAGTAAAAAAGCCCGCCGCACAGTTTGGCGCGGCGGGGCCGATCAAGCGCTGTTGCACCGGGCGGGGGCTCGGGGTCGGGCACGCCCTGTGCGCGCGGATCACAGGGACTTTAGATGTATCAGCTGCAATGCGTCCACCAACCGACGGTTGGACAACACCAAGCTTGAGTCCGAGAGCTTTCTCTCATTGCCGAAGGGGCAAGACAGTTGCGGGAACTCAGCCTTGGCGCGGCACGTTGCTAAGTCGTTGACCTTCGCAAAGATGCATGCAATGGCGAAAGACGTATCTCGCGAGGAAGAGCAACGCGGCACCGAAAAAGTTCTCTTCTGGGGCACTGCAATCGCCCTTATCCTTTTTGTGTCTCTGCTGACCATCGCCCTCATCGGGACGTCCTGATCTGTTTCGACAGCAGGATTGGACCGGCGGGCGCGAGTCTTGGCGAGCTTAGGCGGATGCCGGGCTGCTGCCCGTATGAGCCACTCCCCTCCGCCGTTTGTCGTCTCGATCGCGAGTCGAGCAGCAACGTGCTGAATTCAGAAAGTGTCCCAATCCGACCCGATCGGCTGTCCTTCGCTGGAGACGAAAACCCACGAGCGGACGCTACAGGCCTAACTTCTCCCGCAGTGCATCAATGCGTTTAGAAGCTTCCGCCTTGCCAAGGCCCTCAGCATAGGCGTCAGGGTCGTCGGCCTGTTCGGCCAGAGTTTTCAAATAGGAGGCTTGTGCGGGAGTCATTGGGTCATCTCCGCTGACCCAATCTTCCGGGTCCTTTTCGACATTTGCCGATGCCTCGATTTTTGGGTTGTGCCGGTCGCCCATGCTCAATCTCCCTTGATGATCACCACAATGAGAAATGATCATGATTTGTTCCGCCGCATTGGTAGCTTTCTCAGACCGTTTGCACCGGCCCCGGTCTGCGGATCGAATAGAACCAGCGAAGGCCGCGGCGGCGCTTTTGCTTCGACTGCGCTGCCGTAGAAAAGCTGCTTCGCGTCATATTTTTTAATTAATACAGCTACTTCAACAGTCGCAATGGAATCACGTGAGAGCTGTTGCAACCGGCCGATCGGCCGACTATTGTGTCTTGCAACAGCTCGGAGCTAAACGTAGGATAACTGTTGAATTGGTTGATTTTGTTGAATTAAATAACGATCAGCGTCGGGAAAAAGTCAATTCCGACCAACGCTTCATTGCGCTCAAGGAGGCCCAAAGGAAGGCCAAGAGCTTTCGGGGATCCCTCGTCTGGCACACCGTGAACAGCATCGACCACCTGATGCGAAGCTACTACGACGCCGCGGGCGTACGACACCAAAAGGCAGAGGGTCGGCGCTCGCCGACGAGCGAAGCTCTCAAGGCGGATTGGGAAGCAGCTCGCGCGTCGGCCCAAGAAACGCTCTCTGCGCGACAGGAGCAGATGGAGCGCCAATCTGCTGTCAATCGCGCGCTCCGGCTTGGACGTGTTCCCCTGATCGCCGCAAGAATTATCAGGGCAATCGATAACGCCGGTCTTCTCGGGGAAGGCATTCGTATTGCAGGCACGAATGCGATCTACGCCTATGAGGCGGCGGCCGGAGTGTTCGTGGATCCCGGAATCACATCGACGCAAGATATCGATCTCCTCATGGACTCGCGCCAGTCCCTCAGGATCATGTCTGGCGCCAACGTCGAAGATGGAGCGCTCATCAACCTTTTGCGCAAGGTCGATCGGTCTTTCGAGCGTTCATCCGCCACGTTCCGCGCGGTGAACCGCGACGGATACCTCGTGGATCTGAGCAAACCGCTTGCAAACCCGGCGTGGAAGCCGAGCCGGGAAACTGTCGGGAAGGCCGACGACGAATTGGTGGCCGCCGAGATCGCCGGCCTGGCATGGTTGGAAAATGCCCCTGCTTTCGAAGCAATCGCCATCGATGAAAAAGGCGGACCGTTGCGGCTCGTGGTTCCCGATCCGCGCATTTTTGCCGCTCACAAATTCTGGGTCTCAAAACGAGCTGATCGCGAGCCAATCAAGCGTCGTCGCGACCTCGCCCAAGCGCAAGTGGTTGCCCGGCTGACGATGCAGTATCTCGAGCATCTCCCCTACGAAGCAAGCGAGCTTCGGGTCCTACCAAGGGCCGTTTTCGACGAGGCTCATCATTTATTCGCGCGACCAGCGTCGCGGCCGTGAATGACTGAGCTACATGTTGGCCGGCTGGATTGGCCCTCAACTTCCAACCGATCGAAGACGCGGCCCAGCAGCGCGAGATTCGGAGGGACGAAAGACGCCAGCTTTCTCTGCTTTGGGACGAATTGGCATGACACCCCTTGACGCAGGCCCCAGCCGACAGAAACGAATTGGGCGCTATTACAGGGTTCAAGCTGGAGGCAGCCGATGATCTTAGAGTCTCGTGCTCATGCCGGTTCGATATCCGTTTGGGAGAAGTCTTTGCCGATGAAAAGCAGCGGTTCGTCGGCACGCTTTGCCAAAGCATAGGAGAGGCAATCGGCAAAATTCAGCGCCGCCGGGTGGTGGCCCTTGCCGTAGGTCAGCCAACCTTGGGTCGCCAGATCAACCAATTCGGAGTCGACAGGAATGACGTCGGCCCCGATTTTGCGCAGCCAAAGATCGATTTCGGCCAACGCGTGTTCGCCGCGCCTGCTGACCAGCACCATGCGTGCCTCGAGCACGCAGGTCGCCGGGACCAGTCGGACTGGGTCGGAGACCAGCGCTCGTTCCAGCCTTGCTGCCTCAGGCTCGCTCCGAAGGATCGCTACAACAGCTGAGGTATCGATCACCATCAGTTAGGGATTCCATGCTCGTCATACCCGATGATCTCCTCGTCGCTGCGACTATCCAGTTCAGGCAATCGTGCCACTCTTTCTCGGATGGTGCGCAATTCTGCCAGCAGACGCTCTTGAGCGGTCTCTCCAAAGCCCAAGCGATGCAAGCGCTCGCTAAGGGCCTGATGGATGGCTGCTGTCTTACTGATACCCTGGCGGCGTGCGAGTTCATCGGCGAGAGCAACGGTGGCCGGATTTTTGATGTTCAGGGACACGAGAAACTCCAAAAAATCTACCTTTCTGGCAATTTCTACCATAGTTCTCTAGGCTCTTCAACATACCTGCTAGCCTCGCCTACACCCGCGCCGGATGGCGACAATTGCCAGGGCCGGCGCCTGCCAAGGCGGGGCCGCCAGTCTCTCGAAGCTGCCTGTCGACTCCAATCCGACAATGGCCGGCGAAAGGGTTGCCAGCCGCCGAACCAGATCCTCCACCCTGGCGTGGTCGTTCTCCACCGAGAACGTCTCGCCACACGGCAAGACATGCACGTCGAGCCGATCCTTGGAAACGTCGATGCCAACAACGATTTCCTAATCTGACTTCGCTAGCGCCCCTAGATATAGCCGGCTGTTCTGCTGGAGCGGTGATGGCCAGTCGGGCACCGGGTTGTTGAGCTATCGCGGTCGCGGCACCGCATTTCGCAAGTCTCTGCACGTCATGCCACGATCGCCGGTTTTGCTTGTTGCAAGGCCGGCGCTCCTGCCTTTTCTAATGATCCCCGAGCGCGCCACGAACCAGTTCGTGGCGAGAAACGGGGACCCGCATGGCGACCAACCATCATGCCAGCAAGGGAGTGGTGTCGCGCGGCGCGCGCATGCTGCGCACCGCTCTCGGCCCGGCCATTGCAGGCTTCCTTGACGATCCGGCCATTGCCGAGGTGATGCTTAATCCCGATGGTCGCCTCTGGATTGATCGTCTCAGCGAAGGACTCGTTGCAAGCAATGAAATCCTGATCGCGGCCGACGGCGAACGGATCGTCAGGCTGGTCGCGCACCATGTCGGTGCGGAGGTGCATTCGGGCTCGCCGCGCGTTTCGGCTGAACTGCCCGGGACGGGCGAACGGTTCGAGGGTCTGTTGCCGCCTGTCGTCACGGCACCAACATTCGCCATCCGCAAGCCGGCAGTCGCGGTGTTCACGCTTCAAGATTATGTCGCTGCCGGCATCATGACCGAAGGCCAGGCTGACGTACTGCAGCTTGCCGTCGAGACACGGAAGAACGTGCTGGTGGCCGGCGGCACATCGACTGGCAAGACCACGCTCGTGAATGCGTTGCTGGCGGAGGTCGCTAAAACCGCCGACCGCATCGTGCTGATCGAGGATACGCGCGAGCTGCAGTGTGCTGCGCCCAATCTTGTAGCGCTGCGCACCAAGGACGGTGTCGCCTCGCTTTCCGATCTGGTGAAGTCGTCGTTACGCCTTCGGCCCGACCGCATCCCGATCGGCGAGGTGCGGGGCGCCGAAGCACTCGATTTGCTGAAGGCCTGGGGCACCGGCCACCCCGGCGGCATCGGCACCATCCACGCCAATTCTGCCATTGGCGCATTGCGGCGTCTGGAGCAGCTCGTGCAGGAGGCGGTCGTTACGGTTCCGCGCGCACTGATTGGCGAAACCATAGATCTCATCGCAGTTCTCGCTGGCCGCGGCTCAGCGCGCCGGCTCGTCGAGATCGCTTTGGTCGACGGGCTTGATCCGGCCTCCGGCGACTACCGCACCCTGGAAGTAAATTTCGAGACCACAACGACCGTGAATCATCCCTCGCCCTGTGGAGCTTCAGAATGACCCGGATCCGCTTCAATTCATCGACTTTCCGTAAGCTTGCCATGGAGCTGTCGTATGCGGCGACCGCCGTGATCATGATGATTGCGCCCGCCCATGCTGCCGGTTCCTCCATGCCCTGGGAGGAGCCCCTTCAGCAAATTCTCGAATCGATCGAGGGACCAGTCGCCAAGATCGTGGCGGTGATCATCATCATTGTCACCGGCTTGTCGCTCGCTTTCGGCGACACGTCGGGCGGATTTCGCCGGCTGATCCAGATCGTCTTCGGGCTGTCGATCGCTTTCGCGGCCAGTTCGTTCTTCCTGTCCTTTTTCTCCTTCGGCGGCGGAGCGCTGATCTGATGGAGGAGGAGATCCGTGGCTTTTTCGCGCCGGTTCATCGCGCACTCACCGAACCGATCCTGCTCGGCGGCGCGCCGCGTGCAGTCGCGATTGCCAACGGCACGCTGGCCGGCGCGGTCGGATTGGGACTTCGCTTGTGGATCGCCGGGCTCGTCATCTGGGCGGTCGGACATCTCGTGGCCGTCTGGGCGGCAAAGCGCGATGCGCAATTCGTCGATGTGGTTCGCCGGCACCTGCGCTATCCCACGCATTTCGGATGTTGAGGTTTTCGCCATGATGAACCTCGCGGAATACCGAAAGAAGAGCGCCAGCCTCGTCGATTATCTGCCTTGGGCCGCCCTGGTGGCGCCGGGCGTGGTGCTCAACAAGGATGGCAGTTTTCAAAGAACGGCGCGTTTTCGCGGGCCGGATCTGGACTCCGCGACGCCGGCCGAGCTGGTCGGCACGACCGCGCGGCTCAACGGCGCGCTGCGCCGGCTCGGCTCCGGCTGGGCAATTTTTGTCGAAGCGCAGCGCAATCCTGCCAGCGGCTACCCCGAAAGCCAGCTCCCGGATTGCGCATCCGCACTTCTCGACATCGAGCGTCGCGAACAGTTCGAAGACTCCGGTGTGCTGTTTGAAAGCAGCTACTTCCTCACCTTCGTGTGGCTGCCTCCGGCCGAGGAAGCGTCGCGAATGGAGAGCTGGCTCTACGAAGGCCGGGAAAAGACCGGTGTCGATCCGTGGGAGCTCCTGAAAAGTTTTGTCGATCGCACCGACCGCGTGCTCAACCTCGTCGAGGGCTTCGTTCCTGAAGCTGACTGGCTCGACGATGGAGAGACGCTGAGTTACCTGCACTCAACCATTTCGACCAGGCGGCATCGCGTGCGCGTGCCAGAAACGCCGATGCATCTCGATAGCCTGCTTGTCGATCAGCCGTTGGCCGGCGGGTTAGAGCCGAGGCTTGGCGATGCGCATTTGCGCACACTCACCATCACCGGGTTTCCGACGATGACCTTCCCGGGGATTCTCGACGACCTTAATCGCCTTGCCTTCCCCTACCGCTGGTCGACGCGGGCGATCATGCTCGACAAGACCGACGCGACCAAGTTGGTGACGAAGATACGCCGTCAGTGGTTCGCGAAACGGAAGTCGGTCGCCGCGATCCTCAAGGAAGTGATGACCAACGAGGCGTCCGTCCTCTTCGATACGGATGCCGCCAACAAGGCGGCTGACGCCGACGCGGCGCTCCAGGATCTGGGCTCTGATCAGATCGGCGAAGCCTATGTCACCGCCACCGTGACTGTCTGGGATGCCGATCCCTCGATTGCCGACGAAAAGCTGCGTCTGGTTGAAAAGGTCGTTCAGGGCAGGGACTTCACCTGCATCGCCGAAGGCGTCAACGCTGTCGAAGCTTGGTTGGGCGGCATCCCTGGCCACGTCTATGCCAATATTCGCCAGCCCCCGCTTTCGACGCTCAACCTCGCGCACATGATTCCACTGTCCGCGGTCTGGGCAGGTCCGATCGAGGACGAGCACTTTGGCGCTGCGCCCCTGTTCTTCGCCAGAACGGAAGGTGCCACGCCGTTCCGGTTCAGCCTGCATGTTGGAGACGTCGGCCACACCCTCGTCGTCGGCCCAACGGGCGCCGGCAAGTCGGTCCTGTTGGCGATGATCGCGCTTCAGTTCCGGCGTTACAAAAATAGCCAGGTCTTTGCCTTCGATTTCGGCGGCTCAATCCGCGCGGCCATGCTCGCCATGAATGGTGACTGGCACAATCTCGGAAGTAATACCGCAAGCAGGCAGGGGTCTGACGATCCATTGCCCTTGCTCACCTTGACCGATCTGTCGAACGACGTTGACACAGTGTCGCTACAGCCGCTTGCCCGCATCCATCATACGCCAGAGCGGGCCTGGGCGGCCGACTGGCTTATCGACATTCTGCTGCGCGAGGGCGTGGCCATCACGCCGCAGGTCAAGGAACATCTGTGGTCGGCACTGACATCGCTGGCTTCTGCGCCAGTCCAGGAGAGGACGCTGACTGGCCTGTCCGTGCTGCTGCAGTCCTCGCCGCTGAAACAGGCGCTTGGTCCCTATTGTATCGGCGGTGCTTATGGCCGGCTGCTTGATGCCGAGCATGAGCGTCTCGGCGAGGCCTCCGTCCAGGCGTTCGAAACCGAGGGCCTGATCGGCACAGGTGCTGCTCCCGCGGTGCTTGCCTATCTGTTCCACCGCATCGAGCAGAGGATGAATGGCCGGCCAACACTGCTGCTCATCGATGAGGGCTGGCTGGCGCTCGACGATGGCGGTTTCGCCGACCAGCTGCGCGAATGGTTGAAGACATTGAGAAAGAAGAACGCCAGCGTGGTCTTCGCCACGCAGTCGCTTTCCGACATCGATGGATCGCAGATCGCGCCGGCAATAGTCGAAAGCTGCCCGACGCGGCTGTTCTTGCCAAACGAGCGCGCCGTAGAGCCGCAGATCACCGAGATCTACCGACGGTTTGGTCTCAACGATCGCCAGATCGAGATCATCGCCCGGGCCATACCGAAGCGCGACTACTACTGTCAAAGCCGCCGCGGCAATCGCCTGTTCGAACTGGGCCTCGGTCCGGTCGCGCTGGCGCTCTGCGCCACATCGTCCAAATCGGACCAGGCCGCGATCGATCGGATAATCGCCGAGGCCGGCCGAGACCATTTCCTCGAGGCCTGGCTAGCGGAGCGCGGTCTCTCCTGGGCGGCCGACCTCATCCCAGGTCTCACCAACATGATCGACCAGTCCACCAAGGAGATTTCGTCATGAATTCCATTCTTGCAGAAAGCCGTATCCGTCGCACGGCGGCAGCCGGCGCCATCGCGGTCGCCACGGCGCTGTCATCGGCACCAGCATCGGCGCTGATCGTGTTCGATCCCAGGAACTACGCCGAGAACCTGCTTTCGGCATCGCGCGCCCTGGAGCAGATACATAACCAGATCACCTCCCTGCAAAACGAAGCGCAGATGCTGATCAACCAGGCGAAGAATCTCACTTCGCTGCCGACCTCGCTACTTGGCCAGATCGAGGGTAATTTTTCCCAGATGAAGAGCTTACTCGGCGAGGCCGAGAAGCTGGCCTATAGCGTCCAGGATATCGAGGGCCAGTTTGCCTCCACTTACACGAATTTCGGTTCGGATCTCTCCAGCCAGCAGCTTGTCGAGGGTGCGCATCAACGCTGGCAGACCTCGGTGTCTGCCTTCGAGCATTCGCTGAAAACCGGCGCCGTCGCGATCGACAACATCGCAGGGACACAAGAGCAGACGGGTGCGCTGGTCAGCGCCAGCCAGTCGGCTGTCGGCGTGCTGCAGGCGACGCAGGCCGGCAACCAGCTCCTCGCCGTGCAGGCCAAGCAAGTTGCCGATCTCACCGCGTTGCTGGCGGCACAAGGAAGGGCCGAGGCCCTTGAGCAGGCGAGGAGGGCGGCCGCGCAGGAGCAGGCGCGGGAACAGTTCAGCCGTTTCATGACGGGCAGCAGCTACAGCCCGTCATCCGTAAGAATGTTCCACGACTGAGGCGAAGACCGCATTGGATCTCAAGATCGCCGCCCGGATGACAGCTGTTCTTGCCCTTGGCGCCGCCATGACCGCCGCCTTCATGGCGCTGCGCGGCGACGGCTCGCAGGACGCGTCCTCCCCGCGCTCCGCACATCCGGGCGGCGAGCCGGCAAGCGTCGAACTTGCCCGATGCCGGGACATCGGCATGGCGGCGATTGATGACGACGCCTGCAGGAAAACCTGGGCTGAAGGCCGCCGACGCTTTCTGCGGCCATCTCGTCCCGTAGCGCCAAACGCGGCTCCGACGATCGAAAAGGAGCCGAGTCGGCTGCTGCCGCTCCAGCCGCCAACATCGCCTGTCGACCGGCATCATCCCGAAACGGTGGTGCCATGAACGACACCGGCGTCATCGACCGCTTCCTCGAGACTTTCACTCGCTACATCGATTCCGGGTTTGGTCTGCTCGGCGGCGAGGTGGCATTCCTGACCTCCACGCTGATCGTCATCGACATCACGATTGCCGGCCTCTTCTGGGCTTGGGGTGCAGACGAGGACGTGCTGCATCGCCTGGTGAAGAAGACGCTCTACATCGGGTTCTTCGCCTTCATCATCGGCAACTTCAATCGTCTGGCCGGCATCGTCTTCGAGAGCTTTTCCGGGCTCGGCCTGAAGGCTGGAGGTTCGGCACTTTCAGGCTCGGCATTGCTGCAGCCGGGCCGCGTCGCGCAAGTCGGCATCGATGCCGGCAATCCGATCCTCGAGGCTGCCAGCCAACTGATGGGCTACGTCTCGTTCTTCGAGAATTTCGTCCAGATCGTAGTGCTGATGATCGCCTGGGCCATCGTGCTGATTGCGTTCTTTCTTCTGGCCGTCCAGATCTTCGTAACGCTGGTCGAATTCAAGCTGACGACGCTTGCCGGGTTTGTGCTGCTCCCCTTTGCGCTGTTCAACCGGACCGCCTTCCTTGCCGAAAAAGTGCTCGGCAACATCGTTGCCTCCGGCGTGAAGATCCTGGTCCTTGCCGTCATCGTCGGCATCGGCTCGGGCCTGTTCGACGAGTTCACCCAAGGCTTCGGCGCCGAGCAGCCCACAATCACAGATGCGCTGTCGCTTGTCCTGGGCGCTCTGTCGCTGATGGGCCTGTCGATTTTCGGTCCCGGCATTGCGACGGGGCTGGTCTCTGGTGCCCCGCAACTGGGCGCAGGTGCCGCTGTTGGCACGAGCCTCGTCGCTGGCGGCCTTGGCGTGGCCGGTGCTATGGGTGCCCACGCTGCAATAGGCGGTGCTGCAGGCGCGCTCAATGCCGGTGGGCGTGTATCGGCAGCAGCCGCACGCGGCGGCGCACACCTGGCCGGCAGCACTTCGGCCGCCTGGGAGCTTGGCGCAACGACATCTGGAAGAGGTGGTGCAGGCTCGGTCGCCGCCGGCATGGCGGGTGTCGCCAGGGCCAGTGCCAGCGCTGCCGTTCGACCGGTGAGGCAGGCCATGTCGCGCGCTGCGTCGGCGCTGTCCGACAGCTATGAGGCCGGCCGCTTTGCGGCTTGGACTGCGACGAGTGGAGAGCACTCGTCGGGCACGGCTTCCTCAGGCAAGTGGCCGACCACCGAAGCCAGTGCCGACTCTCCGCCCGCATGGGCAAAACGCATGAAGCGCAGCCAAGGCATGAGCCATGGCGCCAGCATCGCCGCCCATTCGGTCCATTCGAGTGATGATGGCGGCGGCTCGATGAATGTTTCCCTCGATCAGGACGACCGCCGATGACTCCCTTTAGACGCCCCTTCGTTCGTTACGCAAGAACGCCTCACCCCGAGACGCCATATCAGCGTGCAGCCCAGATTTGGGACGAGCGCATCGGCTCGGCTCGCGTCCAGGCGAAGAACTGGCGGCTGATGGCCTTCGGCTCGCTCGTCCTGGCCGGCGGTTTTGCATCCGCATTGGTCTGGCAATCGATACGCGGCTCGGTGGTTCCTTGGGTGGTTCAGGTCGACAAGTTTGGCGAGGCGCAGCTTGTCGCCCCGGCCGTTGCCGACTATCGGCCGACCGATCCCCAGATCGCCTGGCATCTGGCCCGCTTCATCGAACAGGTCAGAAGTATTCCGGCCGACCCGGTCATCGTCCGCCAAAATTGGCTGGGCGCCTACGATTACACCACGGACAGAGGCGCCATTTCCCTCAATGATTACGCTCGCTTGAATGACCCTTTTGCCAAAGTGGGCAAACTCCAGATCGCGATCGAGGTTTCCAGCGTCATCCGTGCTTCGCCCGATTCCTTCCGCGTCGCCTGGCACGAGCGCCGCTATGAGAACGGCAACCTGGCCGGCACCGAGCGCTGGACCGCAATCCTCACCATCGTGATTCAACAACCCCGCGACGCCGACCGGCTCAAAGCCAATCCGCTCGGCGTCTATGTCAACGCCATCAGCTGGTCGAAGGAACTTTCATGATGCGTGCAGCACCAACAAGAAGATCGGCGAGACCAGCCGCGCGCAATGCGCCCAAGGCACGTAGGCTTGCCCTAGCACTGCTGTCGGCAACGGCGCTCGCCGGCTGTGCTTCGAAAAGATACATTCCGCCGCAGATCGCCTATGACGATGCGGTGCCTGCCGTGCGCAAGCTCGACCCACCTGCTCCGGTCAAGGTGGTGGAAGTGCCGAAACCGCTTCCGCTGCCTGGTCAGTTGAAGCCGGTCGACGTCACGAAGGTGAAGCCGGAGCCGACCGATCCGAAGCAGCGGATCAGCCAGGCGAACGAGGCAGCGAGGATGCAGCCGGTTCGCGACGGTTTCGTCAATGCCATCCAGCTCTATCCCTGGAGCGAGGGCGCGCTCTACCAGATCTATGCCGCGCCCGGCCAGGTCACCGATATCGCCTTGCAGCCCGGCGAGCAGCTTGTCGGCTCCGGGCCTGTGGCCGCCGGCGACACGGTGCGCTGGATCATCGGCGATACGCAAAGCGGGGCAGGGGAGCGCCAGCAGGTCCATATTCTTGTGAAGCCAACACGGCCAGATCTGCAGACCAATCTCGTCATCAACAGCGACCGCCGCACCTATCATCTCGAGCTGCGCTCGACCGAAAAGACCTACATGGCCTCGGTGTCCTGGCAGTATCCGAAGGACCAGCTGATTGCGCTGCGGCGCCAGAACGCGCAGGCTTCCGCCGCACAGCCGGTCGCCTCCGGCGTCGACATCCAGAAGCTGAATTTTCACTATCGCATCGAAGGCGACACAGCACCGTGGCGGCCGCTTCGCGCCTTCGACGACGGTGCAAAAGTCTACATCGAGTTCCCGTCAGGCATAGGGCAGGGCGAAATGCCGCCGCTCTTTGTCATCGGCCCATCGGGCGGCTCGGAACTGGTCAACTACCGTGCTCGCCAGAACTATTACGTGGTTGATCGGCTGTTTGCCGCCGCTGAATTGAGGCTCGGCGACAAGACAAGCGAAAAGCGCGTCCGCATCGTGCGCACGGACGGCAAACGAACCTCGCCCAGCACGAGGCTATTCCGATGAGCGACCCTGCAAATGCACCCAACCAGGACATTCGAGCGGACCTGCGCCTGCGGCCCGAACCGGCCAGGGTCACGCGATTGTCGCGCAAGGTGCTGATAGGCGTTGGTGGAGTTGCCAGCGCTGCGATACTCGGCACGTTGATTTGGGCACTCGACACGAGACGGCGCGGAATTGGACAGCCGCCCGAGCTCTTCACCACAGAAAACCGCTCAACGGCCGACGGGCTACAGAAGCTGCCGAAGGACTATGCCGGTGTTCCGCAACTCGGCCCCGCGCTGCCTGGCGATTTGGGCCGGCCGATCTTGCGTGCCCAGGAACGCGGCCAGCCGATTGCGGCGTCCAACGTCAGTGGACCGCGCGCCGATCCGGAGGAGCAGCGTCGACTGGCCGAGATCGAGGCCGCACGCGTGGCGAAGCTCTTCACCGACACGATCACGAGAGCTGGACCCGCACGACAGGGTGCTGGCAGCAGTGTCATTGAACCGGACACCCAGTCTGGTCTGACTCTGCCCCCCGGGCCGCCACCGATCGATCCTGGTGCCGCGCAAAACATGCAGGATCGCAAGCTGGCCTTCGTCAATGCCGAGCCAGACCTTCGCACCGTCAGTCCCAATCGGCTCGCCGAGAAGGCCTCGCCCTATGTGGTGCAAGCCGGCACCGTCATTCCAGCTGCCCTTATCACCGGCATCCGCTCCGACCTGCCTGGCGAGATCACCGCTCAGGTCACCGAAAATGTCTACGACAGCCCGACAGGATCCCATCTCCTGATTCCGCAGGGTGCGAGGCTGATCGGCCAGTACGACAGCCACGTCGCCTTCGGCCAGTCGCGCGTGCTGCTGGTCTGGAACCGGCTGATCATGCCTGACGGCACCTCGATCGTGCTGGAGCGACAGCAGGGCGCAGACGCTGAAGGATTTTCCGGGCTGGAGGACGAGGTCGATCGTCATTGGGGCCAGATGTTCCGGGCTGCGGCACTCTCGACATTGCTGGGCATTGGAACATCACTTGGGTCCAGCGACGACGAAAGCGAAATCGCCAAGGCCATCCGCGAAAGCGCGCAGGATTCGGCCTCCGATATTGGCCAGCAGCTCGTGCGCAATCAGCTCAATGTCCAGCCGACGCTCACCGTGCGGCCCGGTTTCCCGGTTCGCGTGATTGTCAATCGCGACCTTGTTCTTTTGCCTTACGGCACGCCAAAGGATCCATCATGACCAAGCTGAGACTCTCCGCCATTCCCGATGACCGTCCGGTCAAGATCACGGTCGAACTGCCTGCCGCCGTTCATCGCGACCTTGTCGCTTATGCCGATGTGCTGGGCCGTGAAAGCGGCCAGACAATCGCAGATCCGACAAAGCTGATCGCGCCGATGCTGGCACGATTCATGGCAACGGACAGGGCATTCGGCCGAATGCGTTCCCACACGAACTCAGGTAATCAAAGGCAGCGATCTGCCTGATACTTGTCTGCTCGGCCTGACGGTTGTCCGCACTGAGAGCCACCCCGCATCTGCTCAAGATCAGCATTGCTGTCGGCTGGCGATCAAGGTCGCGTCAGATTCCTATGAAACCGGCCAGACTGAGACCAAGACAGCAGGGCTGACAGACGTGTAGGTGGCCTCATCGTGAGGCTAAACAAACGAACCGTCGAGCTTCACCACCGCCTCGAGCCTAGGACGAGAGGGGCCTTTTGAGCCTCCGCCCTGACGGGATGAATACCAAAGCTAATCATGTTTGGCCAAGCAGCGCCCGGCCTAAGTCTTGCAGGGGCATCGCTTCAACGCCGTGCTGGAGCGGAAAACGCTCCGATCCGGGAAAGACGACGATGCGCCGCACCGGAGCAAGATCCTCGCAGGCCTGATGAAAACCCTTTTCCACCTTCGGCGTCAGGCTACGCTTGACCTCGATGGCCCAGACGCGTTGGCCCGGCAACGTGAGCAGCAGGTCGATCTCCGCGCCCGCAGCTGTTCGGTAGAAATTGCTCAGCGTGCCGGCGGGGGCGGCCGCGGTGAGGGTCTCGATAACAAAGCCTTCCCAGGACGCGCCGGCCACTGGGTGCCCAAGCACGTCTTCCTGCGTGGCGAGACCAAGCAGCGCATGGGTGATGCCGCTGTCGCGAACGTAGACGCGCGGGGATTTTATCAAGCGCTTGCCAACATTGGCATGCCAGGGTTCCAGCCGGCGAACCAGCAGGAGATCGACGAGTAGGTCGAGATAGGACGCGACTGTCTTGGCGTCGACGCCGAGCGCGCGGGCGAACTCGGCAGCGTTAAGCAGGCCGGCTTGGCGGTGCGCCAGCATAGTCCAGAAGCGGCGCAGCGTCTCGGCCGGGATGCGCGGACCGAGGAGGGGGATATCGCGTTCAAGATAGGTGCGGATGAAATCCAGCCGCCATCGCTGGCTGGCGCGGTCACTCGCGGCCAGAAAGCTGTCGGGGAAGCCGCCGCGTACCCATAGCGGCCCAAGTTCGGCAGCGCCGACCTCGAGACCGTCGATCGGATGCATTTCGAGATAGGCAATGCGGCCGGCAAGGGTCTCGCCTGACTGCCTCATAAGATCGATCGACGCCGAACCTAAGAGCAGGAAGCGGCCGACTTTGCGACCGCCACGCCGACCGCGGTCGATCAACCCGCGCAGGTTCTGGAACAGGTTCGGTAGCCGGTGGACCTCGTCCAGGATAACCAGCTTGTCCTGATGCTCTGCCAGATAAAGCTCCGGCTCGGCAAGCCGGGCGCGGTCGGCGTCCGATTCGAGGTCGAGATAGATCGAAGGACGCCGTTCAGCTATTTCGAGCGCCAGGGTTGTCTTGCCGACCTGACGCGGCCCGAGCAGCGCCACAGCGGGCATGCTGTCCAGCATCTCAGTGAGTTCTGTGCTGATGCGGCGTTTAATCATCCTTGCAATTATGGAGTACAGTTCCAGTTTTGCAAGGAAGAACCGCGACCGGCAGTGCGAGGCGAGCTGAGGGAAGGGGCCTTAAAGCGCGGACGCCTTGTTGAGATTGGCGCCGAACCGACTGCACCGATGCTGACACGTTTCATGACGACAGACAGAGCGTTCGTTCACCAGACCCCAACGCACTCTGAAACCGGGTGACTGTTCGGGTCATGCCGGCCGGACGACTGTCAGCACGAATACCGATCGCGCAGGAAAGAGATGAAGGTCGGCAGGGCAGGATTGGCGTTGTCGGGGCGCCAACGGGCTAAACTGGAGATCTGGATCGGTTTGCCCCCGATCCGCAGCTTACGACAGACCGCATCCTGAGGAACACTGTCGGCATCTCGGTCGTGAATCAGAGCGACTCCAAGCGCGTTTCCGACAAGGCGCAAAAGGATGCCCGCACTGACGTGATGTTCGACGATTGGAGGAAGCTGCACACCGCGTCCAACAGCGTCGGCGAGCTGAAATGCTTCGCCCCTGCGCACCAGCAACGTTTCGTGGTGCAATTCGTGCCACTCGATCACGGAACGGCTTGCGAGAGAATGATTTGAGGCAAGAACGACAGCCAGAGTGTCTTTCCACAGCGTCAATTCGAACGCGCTGCCGGTAAACCGGGAGGAGGAGGTCACGACCACGTCGACCTGGGTGGCACCCAGAGCAGCCTCAGGCGAAGGGTAAGGACTCTCTGTCAAGCTGACGGTCACATTGGGATGAGATTGCCCGAACTCGATGATCGCATCCAAGGCTCGTCCGGCGAGGATGATCCCGTTGGAGCCGATGGAAAGCTTTTGTTGGTCATCTTTGGTGCCGCACCTGGCCAGAGTGAGCGTGTTGTCGAGCTCGAGCAGCACGGAGCGCAGACGCTCCAGGAAGCGCTCGCCGGCCGGGGTTGGGCCGACGCCGCGAGCATGGCGATGGAATATCCTCGTACCCATCGCGTATTCCAGATCGCGTATGCGCCGGCTGAGCGCGGAGTGATCGATCCCTGTACGTTGCGAGGCGCGAAGAAAGCTGCCCTCCTCCGCGATCACAAGTGCATAATTGAGGGTCGCGAGTTGGATGGAGCTCCGCATCTCAGCCCAAAGTCAAGTTGACGACAAAACGCGTTTGAGCGCTTTTGGCCGCTGCGGGCTATCGCCAAATCTCAGTATTGACGCACGGTGAGCAGTCCAACTCTCCTTACAAGAACAATAATGAAGACACGGTGCCACGGCGCACTGGGTTCGGAACGGTTGTCCGCATGGCCAACCGCGCTCTGCGAGTGCTGCTGTGTCTAGTCAAGTATTGGATGCCCCGATTTGTGGGGCCGATCTTGTCCGTATCTTTGCATGATGCGCATGCCAGTGAAACTACCAAGATCTGGCGAGTGACAGCATGGATCAGTCATACGCATCATCTGTCAATTCCAGGTGAGGAGATGACGTGATGACAAAGACGGGGATGCCGAGGTCCGGCCATCGGCCAAATTCGAGCAAGATCAACAACGAGACTCTCAGGCTGCCTCTGGCGGTAGGAGTGGGACGAGCCCACGCCCATCATGGGGAATTCCTCCAAGGCGTCTTTGAAGGGGAAAACGGAAGGCTTTGCCGCGGACTCGTAACCCTGCCGCTCACGTCGCAAGAGTCGCTAGCGTCTTTCTGGCCGCATGAACAAAATGGGATTCGACCGCGGCCTGCAAACCGGACCAAAGCGGCTCGCGCGGCAGCCCTCACGCTCGAGCATATCGGAGTAGTTGAAGGAGGTGGAGAGCTTACGATCGAAAGTCCTATCACGATAGGGCATGGCTATGGTTCTTCGACCGCAGACGTCATTGCTGCGATTCGTGCGGTGGCAGCTGCTGCGGGCCTCACACTGCGCCAGTCAACGATTGCGCGACTGGCGGTGGCCGCAGAAGGCGCAAGCGACGCCATTGCCTACGGCGACCAACCCCTCCTCTTCGCCCACCGGGAAGGCCGTACGATCGAACATTTCGGTGGCGAATTCCCGCCCCTTCTCTTGGTGGGTTTCAGGGACGGCAGTGCCCGGCCGATCGATACGCTAAGCATGCCACGGGCACGTTACGATGGTGAGGAAATCGGGCTGTTCCGTGTTCTGCGGGGACTGGCGAGCCGATCGATTCGGCAACAAGATCCCCGCCTGCTTGGACGTGTCGCAACCATCAGCGCCAGTATCAGTCAGAGGCACCTGCCGAAGGCATCCTTCAATACCGTTTTGGATATAGCGCGGGCGCATGACGCGTGCGGTGTGCAGGTGGCCCACAGCGGCACGTTGATCGGCATCCTTCTGGATGCGGCTGCGCCCAGGGCGGCCATGCGCGCTGCTGAGCTCGCAAGGCAGGTGAGCGGCGCAGGCCTCCAAGGCGTCCATACGTTTGCCCTTAATGCCGAAACGGGGCTGATCCAGTGAGCGCGGCGCAAGACTATTTACGCGCCTATGAGACGCCGCGATTTGCCCAACTCGCACCCAACCTCAACGCCGCCTGCTTTTCCCTCATGAAGCTGATCCCCGCCCGGTTCATGGTCGATCAGGCGGAAGCGTCAGGGCGCCTCAGGCAGGAGGGTCACATCATCGAAACGACGTCGGGCACATTCGGCCTCGCCATCGCCATGCTGGCTGCGGTTCGTGGCTATGCGCTTACACTTGTCACGGCCTCCAGCCTCATCGACCTGAAACTCAGACGGCGACTGGAACAACTTGGTGCCAAAGTCATGGCCATCGACGATCCTCAAGGAGACGGCAATCAGCGCGGTCGGCTCCAGTATCTTCAGCAGACCCTGCAAGATAGCCCGGCCACGTATTGGCCTCGACAATACGACAGTCCGGAAAACCGCCTTGCCTACGCGCGTCTGGCCGATCTCGTTGTTCGATCATTCGGCCGTATCGATTGCCTCGTCGGCTGCGTGGGCACCGGGGGGTCGCTCTGTGGAACCGGAGGCTTCCTTCGTGAGCTCTTTCCTGATCTCAGGATAATTGCTGTCGATACCCACAGGAGCATGCTCTTTGGCCAGCCTGTCGGACGTCGCATGCTGCGCGGGCTCGGCAACAGCGTTTTGCCGGACAATGTTCGTCATGAGATGATCGACGACATTCATTGGGTGGGCGCATTGCCGGCTTACGCTATGGCGCATGGGCTGTTTCGCGATCACGGGCTGTTCATGGGGCCAACCAGCGGCGCCGCAGCCTTGGTAGGCACCTGGTTCGCCAGGCAAAATCCGGAAGCCTCCACCGTCGTGATAATGCCAGATGAAGGGCATCGTCATTCCGATACAGTCTACAACCCCGACTGGCTCGCCGGTTTGAAGGATTGGCCAATCTCAATTCCTCTTGAACCAACAGTTCTCACGCAAATTCGTGCGGCCGAAGAGACGGCATGGACGAGATTCCCTTGGAACCGCAGAACTTTAAGCGCTGTCCTCGCAGGGCTGGGCGGCCTGTCCCCTACGCAGTGACAGGCTCGAATCCAGGCTAGGCGACAAACCAACATCAGGAGTCAGACAGGGTGCATGACCCGGTGAAGAAAATCTCTAGTGCGTTCGTGTTTGGGATGTCGAAGGAGCTCCTTGGCCGGGCCCTGCTCAACGATCCGGCCGCCATCGAGAAAGAGGACGCTATCGGAAACCTCTCGCGCGAACTGAATTTCGTGCGTAACCACGAGCATGGTCATGTTCTCGTCTGCCAGCGCGCGCATGACCTGCAGGACCTCGCCGACCGTTTCGGGGTCAAGTGCGGAGGTGGGCTCGTCGAAAAGAATGGCCTGTGGGCGCATCGCCAGGGCGCGGGCGATGGCCACGCGCTGCTGCTGGCCGCCCGACAATGATGCGGGATAGGCATTCGTCTTGTCGGCCAGGCCGACGCGATTGAGCAATGCCATGGCCCGGTCGCGGACCTGGTTCCTATTTTCCTTCAGCACGTAGAGCGGCCCTTCCATGACGTTTTCCAGGGCGGTGCGGTGCGGAAACAGGTTGAAGCGTTGGAAAACCATGGAAACACGGGTGCAGATGGCGTGAACCTGGGGCGAGGCGGCATCCACCACGGTGCCGTCGATGCTGATGCGACCGCGCTGATAGGTCTCAAGCCCGTTTACGCATCGTAGAAGCGTCGATTTGCCGGAACCCGAGGGCCCGATCAGACATACGACCTGTCCCTTGGCGATCTCGGCGTTGATTCCCTTGAGGACTTCATGGGCGCCGAAGGACTTGTGCACGTCGTCGAAGGTGATCATCCCGCCGCCCCAAGATAGCTCTCGACTCTGCGCATAAACAGGTTCAGCGGAACGGTCAGGCACAGGTAAAGCAGTGCCACCAAAGTAAAAACTGTCATGTTGTCGAAAGTGGACGACGCGAGCATCTTACCTTGCATGGTCAACTCCTGAACCGAAATCACCGACACAAGCGAGGAGTCCTTCAGCAGCATGATCATGTTGTTGGCGTAAGGCGGCAGGATAATCTTGACCGCCTGCGGCAGCACGACGCGACGCATCATCAACGCACGCTTCATCCCGATCGATTTTGCCGCTTCCACCTGACCTTTGTCGACCGCCTCGATGCCCGCGCGGAAGGTTTCCCCGAGATAGCAGGAGTGAGCCAGGCCGAGCCCGATCGTACCGGCCTGGAGCGCAGTCAGGTTGATGCCGATCTCGGGCGCGACAAAGTAGATATAAAAGAGAACCACCAGCAGTGGTATGCCGCGCACGAAGTCGACAAGAAGCCGCGTCGGCACGGCGAGACTGCGTATCTCGGATGTCCTCAATAGCGCCCAGACAAGGCCGAGCGCCGTCGCAAGACAGAGCGCAAGAAGGGTTATCATGACGGTCAGCCAAACGCCGTGAAGAAGAAGCGGTAGATATTCCGTTGCGTGCGCGATGAAATTGGTCATGGCCGGCTTCCTCTTGGCACGTTCCCGGCCGTCAAGGCCGGTCATTCCGATGCAATCCTATGGTCCTTCCAGCCGACGCTTGTTTCGAGGTCAATGCGGGATGGCTTCACAGGCCATATTTGGCGAATATTCGACTTAGTTCGCCGCTTTCCTTCAGCTTGGCGATGGAGGCATTCACCTTTTCGAGAAGCAGTGGATTTTCCTTGGCAACCGCTAACGCGACTTCGCCTTTTTTCATCGGCAGATAGCCGTCGACGAGGCGGACACCCAACTCGGGGTTCTTTGAAAGCTGATATGCGACGATCGGGGCGTCACCAAAGCCGGCCCTGATGCGGCCCAGGACCACATCACGCATCATGTCAGCGATTGAATCGTAGAGCTTGACTTGACCGAAGACGCCAAGCGCTTCCAGAGCCTCAGCGTAGGTCGAGCCGATCTGCGCCCCGACGGTCTCATCTCTCAGCCCTTCGATCGTGTAGTTCTTGCTGTCGCCGGCAGCAACAAACATCGCCTCGCCATAGGCGTAAACCGGCGTGCTGAAATCGATCACCTGCTTGCGCTTGTCGGTTATAAACATGCTGGCGGAAATCAGATTGATCTTGTCGGTCGTCAATGCCGGGATCAGGGCTGGAAAAGCGTTTACCTGGAAGTCGGCGGTCGTACCAAGGTTCGCGGCAATCGCACTTGCCAGATCGACCATCGCGCCAGTCGGCTTTCGGGTTGCGGTGTCGACAAACGTGAACGGCACTCCGGTTGGCGTGACGCCGACTCTGAGCGTTTCCTCAGCCATCGTCTGAGTTGCCATTACGATACCGAGGGCTGCGAGCCAGCCGATGAGTGTTTTGCGAAGCATGAAAATTCCCCTTTCATCATGTTTGAATCGAGGTTCCGCTCGCTAAGCGAGTTGAATTTGCCTCTCGTGGATAGCTTTTGGAAGTCGCAATACCGTCCAGTGATGGACGAGATCATCAGTCGATCAGAAGTCGCATCTGTTCATGATCGCCTCTATCTTCTCTTCAGGACATCTTGGCCGCGCGTTGTTCATGAGAGGGCGCGAAATAGTCGTAAGCCCCGGTAAGGTGTTTCCACGCGTCGGCAACTGACCGAAACGATTGTTGTGCGTGGTCCGGGCTGGTCGAACGATCCAGATCCTTGAGGCCGCTCGCTGTCACGATGGCAACGACGCTGTCCGACCGCGCGATCGTGCCCTCCCGTCTCAAGCATTCAATAGCTGCAAATGGGGTCACCGAGGCAAGCTCGGCAAATACTCCCTCGGTGGCCGCAAGCTGCTGCTGCATGTCTATCAGGCCGAAGTTGCCGACCGGCATCGCCATGCCGCCAGATTCACGCAGCGCGCTGAGCGCCTGAAATGTGCTTCGTGTGGTGCCGATCGAGATGGCAAGCGTGTCGAAACCCGCGGGAACCTCGGCGACCAGATCGGCCTTGCCGGCAAGCGCTTTGGCCAAGGATCCGTGCACTTCCGCCGCCAAGAGTCTCGGCAGCCGATCGATCCTGCCTTGGCTGAGAAGATCCTTGAATCCCGCCCAGAGCCCGGCAAGCGCGTCGCCATAGCAAACAGGCAAGGCGCACCAGTCCGGCACGGCTCCGTGCATCTGTTCGACGATCTCGTAAGCCAAGGTCTTGTAGCCCTCGATCCCGACAGGATGACTGCCAACCACGGGGCTGTGAAACGGCGACGTCGCAAACCATCCGAGGCGCTCGGTACCGGCGGCAAGCAATGGCCAGCGATGGGATTTGTCGGCCAGGGATACGACGCTGGCGCCGTATTTGCGGATCTGCGCCAACATTGCGCCGGCGGTGCCTGAGAATGTGACAACGACGCATTTCAGGCCCGCCCGTGCAGCATAGGCGGCAAGTGAGGCCCCGGCGTTGCCCGACGAAGCAGTCGCCACGACGTGTGCGCCACTCAAACGTGCCATGGACACCGCCACGGTGGAGAAGCGATCCTTGTGGGACCACGTAGGGTTTGCGCCCTCGTCCTTGATAAGAAGCTTAGGGACGCCGAGCTGCTTTCCCAGCCTCTCGGCGCTCAGCAGCGGCGTCAGGCCCTCGCCCAGGGAGATTGCATCGCTGAGCCCACAAGGAAGCATGTCGGCATAGCGCCAGAGCGAGGGCAGCGCGGCACCCGCTGCGGATGCGGCCGATGTAGCTCCGGATCGATCGTAGACGACCTTAAGATTGGCTGGCGCTTCGCCGCAGCATATCGGGCAGCCGCGTGAGTCGATTCTGGTTTCGATCCGGAACAAGGCGCCGCATCGAATACATGAAAAACCTGCCGCGCGGCTCATGACGGCACCCGGGTGATTGCATCGTGCGTCTGCGTCAGCCGCTCCACTCCGCCCTGGCGAACAACCACCATGTCCTCCACCTGGAGTCCCCAGCGGCCGATTTCGTAGTAGGGGGTCTCCACGCACAGCACCATTCCTTCTTCAAGGACGTCTGTACTGCGCGCCGAGAGCGTCGGCGCATCATAACCATCAAGCCCGATGCCATGGCCGACGTGATCGCGCTCGTAGTGGGCGATTCCTTCGCGCTGGACCACACGCACCACCGTCTCGAAGAGCTGTGCTGCTGGCAGGCCGGGTCGGATAATGTCGCAGGCATGCTGAACGCCGCGCAGCAGTGCCTGCTGAAGCCGATGCGCCTGCGGCGGCGGCTCGCCCAGCGTGGCGATGCGGGCAATGTCGGCGCGGTAGTGCCGAAACCGGCCGCCGACGTCGAAGCGGATGATTTCTCCAGCGCGCAACCTGCGGTCAGACGGCTGGACGTTCATAAGCGCGCTGCGCTCGCCAAAGCCGATGCATCCCAGTACGGGCAGGGCGCCTTCCTCAACCGTCCTGACGTGAAAAGCGCGCGCCAGATCTGCTTCGGTGGCGCCTTCCTGAGCAACGGCGAGTGCTGCTTGAATGGAGCGTTCGGCAATCTGGGCAACTTGGCCGAGCCGTTCGATTTCGTCTGCCGTCTTTACGGCACGAACCTCGCGAAGCAACGCGGTGGCTGGTAGGAACGACGCATTGGGAAAATGGGCTCTGAGGGTTTCCTGGTATCCTGGCGGGAGTCCCGCCTCGTCTATGCCTATCCGCCCACGTCCGAGGCGGGCTTCTTCCAATGCCGCGATCAAAGCCTCAATTGCATCGCCATGCCTCGGCAGGTCGCGAAGCTGGAGGTGTCGTTCATTGGCGCGGTCCACGGTGGTCGAGGAACCGACATTGGCGTGAAATTCGCCATAGCGCCGCACCTTGCTCACCCAGACTTCCTGATCGGCAACGAGGTCGAGGGTGCTGGTGCTGGCGATGATTTCAGGCGTGCCTTTGTCAGGAGCCGGCCACACAACATAGGCCTGCGGGCCACGACGAATCCATTGCGGCAAAGCCCAGAAGCCGCTCATATAGGTCACGTTTTCCGGCGTCGTGGCTATAACGGTATCAAGCCGAGCTGCCGAGATGCATTGTTTCAGGCGGACCTCGTTAAGCAGCATGATGGGAATCCCGAGCCTGTTTTGCTTCCGCAAAGCCGAGGCCAGCTGAGATGCGCGCCGCAGCCGCCATTACTGCCTCTCCAACCTCCGCGATCTCCACATGCGGCCCCACAGACCGGGGGTAGGCCGCGCTTATCGCCGCGATGATCATGCCCGATGCATCGCGAAGCGGTGCGCCGACCGCGATCAGCCCGGTAAAGTTCTCATCCAGGGAGGTTGTGTAACCGATAGATTCCGACGCCCTGATCTGAGCCACGAGCTTGTGCGGGTCCGTGACGGTGCGTACGGCAACCTGCTCCAGCGGACCGCGTCCAAGGATCCCAATGACTGCTTCGCCGCTCAGCTCCATCAGGAGTGCCTTGCCCAAGGCGGTGGAGTGCAAGGGGAACGTCTCGCCGGGTGACGAGCGAATGACGACAGGACTCTTGCTTTGCACGGTCAGGAGATAAATACCGCAATTGCCCCGCCTGATGCCGAGGAATGCGTTGAAGCAACCTTCGGCGGCCAGCGCCTGCAGTTCGATTTCAGCCAAACCAACCAGGCGATCTCTGCCCAGGACCTTCCGCGCCAGTGCCAGAACGGAGTGACCGAGCCGGTAGCGCCGCGAGTCTGGCGACTGCTCGACATAGCCCTGCTCTGCCAGGGTATTCAGAATTCGCTGCACGGCGGGAGCACTCTGCTCAAGCCGGCGGGCGAGTTCGCGCACCCCGACCGCTTCGTCCGCTTCCTTGAGGACATTGAGAACCGCAAGGCCACGTTCCAACGAAAGATTTCCTGTCACTGTCGTTCCTTATTTCGGAATGGCGTTCCGTAATATGATGAGAAAAGCAGCAATGGCGACGCCTGTCAATGACGAATGTTCACTATAGTGTGTCGTCCTAAAGTGTACGCAGCGACGACCATGCCCTCATGGACCTACGGGTGGTTGTCGGCCTGAACGTACAGAGGATTCGGCGCGCACAAGCCCTCTCTCAAGAGGAACTGTCGTTCCGTTCAGGGTTCACGCGCGCCTATCTGAGTGGTCTCGAGGCCGGCCGGCGCAATCCTACGCTTCTGTCGCTTGCAAAGCTTGCCACTGCATTAAGCGTCGACATCGAGGTATTGACCAAACGGCCAGGCAAAGACGCCCTAGCCGTAACGCCGCGTCGGCGACGCAGCAGAAAATCCTGATCCTCCCGCCGCCTCCTGGCCGGTGGATCACGGCGCGTTGCGACGGATGAGCTGCTCCACATCAACCTGCAATGCCAATGCCAGTACCTCCAAGGTATCGACGGTCGGTGAGTTCTCCTCCCGCTCCAGCTTGCCGACATAGTTGCGATCAAGGCCGGCAAGGTCCGCGAGCTGTTCCTGAGACAAGCCGGTACCTTGGCGAAGCAACCTCAGATTGCGAGCAAAAACCGACCTCAGCCTCATGCAGCGAGGCAGTCAGAACGCGCCCTTTAGTGCCACCTACTATAGTAGTCAAACGTCATGCCGCAGGTTGCGGTCGGGCCTAACTTATTTATTCTTTCTTTGTCTCAGTACATTGAAGGGGCGTGAAATGTCGGCGGTTCATGGGAGCGTTTTACAGCACCAGCTAACGCAAATCTTTGAAGCAACCTCGCTGATCGATCGTGCAAGCAGCGTCGCCGAAATCATTCGGCAACTGCGCAAGAGCATCGAACGTCACGGCTATGCAGCCTGTCTCGTCACCGAATTGCCACGCCAGGACACCGGATCGCTAGATGGACACATCCTTGTCAACGGTTGGCCGCGGGAATGGTACGACCACTACATGGCTGCCGGACACTATCGCCATGACCCTTGCGTTGCATTGTGCCGTGGTGCGATCGGGCCGTTCCTTTGGAGGGACGTCCATCACGGCTTGACGAACAGCAATGCCAGGAAGGTGATGGATGAGGCAAAAGAGTTTGGGCTTTGGGACGGGATCTGCATCCCAATCCAGGCTTCATTTGGCGATCCGGCCTGTGTAACGGTTGCCGGACGCGAAATTGATTTGGCGCCGACGGTGCGCTGCACCGTTCATGCCCTTGCGCGCCATGCGTACTCAGCTGCCGAACGACTCGTCGGCAGCTCGCTCAGACGGCCGAGACAAAAGCTTTCCCAGCGGGAACGTGAAATCCTGCAGTGGGTTGCTGGCGGAAAGACCGCATGGGAGGTTTCCCGAATACTTGGTATTTCGGAAAACACCGTGACGACCCACCTGCGCAACATCAAGCAGAAGCTCAGCACCGCCAATGTCGTGCACGCCATCGTCGAGGCTTATCGCAGGCGCGAAATCGAACTTTGATCCATCCTCAGATCTGGGTATTTTATGGGCAATCGTCGCGTGGTCGGATGGGTTCCATCTCGAGGAACCGCAATGATTCAGGTCCACGTCGTCGACGCGTCAAACAGCTTTGCCTATCGAGGCGATCTCGACAGTTACTTCCGCCTGCGACATGAAATCTATGTCGATGAACGTGGCTGGCATGAGCTGAGGCGCCCCGACAGTCGCGAGATCGACCCGTTTGATACACCAGAGGCAATTCATCTGCTCGGCATCCAGCCGGGAAGAGGTGTCGTTGCCGGATCCCGCCTGGTGCCGAGCCTCAGACCGCATCTGATGAGCGAAATCTTTCCGCAACTTGCCGATGGTGGCGTTCCGCGCCGAGCCGATATCTATGAGTGGACGAGATTTTTCGTGGCCCGGGATTTTCGCGAGCCCGGCCGACCCTGCCAGGCCGCCGGCGTGATCTACTGCGGAATTCTGGAATTCTGCATTCAGCGAGGCATAAGCAATCTGACGATTGTCTGTGAGGATTACTGGTTCGACCGCTTGGCATCGATCGGCTGGTGCCCAAGGCAGCTTGGGTCTTCATTCAAGTGCGATTACATGACCATCATCGGCGTGATGGTCGACGTCGGCCCGTCCGCCTTGGCCGCGACGCGACGATTCTATCGCATAACCGAGCCAGTACTTTGGGTCGAAACGCCATTCAAGCGGCTGGCCTGACCCCGGGCCGTCCGCTTTTGGGCGTCACGCCTCGAACGAACATGCTGCCTGGCGCACATCGCCGACTCCTTACGCCGGCGTCGCCCGCAACGAACCTCCTCGTCCCGGCTACAGCAAGTTCAATTCATCAGTCTGGTAGCAGAATTCGTCGTCAACAAGTCACTTGCGCCAGCAAGATAAATTGAGCCATTGCCGTTCATCTCGATCCGGTTGACGACAAAGATGCGAGGCTTACTGTCGGTCGACAATGCACCGCCACCTATAAGAAAAAGCTTTTGTGACGGCAGATAGATTATGCCGCCTAGATCTGTATCGCCTCCGCCAATGAGCGTCGAGGTTCTCTCCACGCTTTGGGGTTTTTGAGCTAGTGCGATCCCCATCCACGGGCCGCTGGTCGGCGCCGTAAGGCGTAGCTTGGCGCCGGCCTGCATTGTGGTGGTTGCCTGATCATCGAGTAGAACGATGGTGGTACCTTCAGCTGCATCGAGAACCGCTCCGGAGGAGAGCGAAAGCCCTCCCGTCCTGATAACATATGTTCCCGCGGCAAGATTGACCACCGCTCCAACCGATAGAGTGAGCCCTCCACAAAAAGTGCCGGGAGTGAGATTTGCGGTGCCGTTTTTGATCACCAGATTATTGTAGGTGCAGACATTGTCTGTTGGCCAGACCAGTCGGGAGATAATGGGATCTGCCAGCTCTTTCTGATTGAAAAGCGGTTGAGGGTTGAAGCCGGGAGACGGCCCGGAGGGGCCGACGACTGACGTCACCAATGTCCTGACCGACGATGAGCCATTCGTGGCCAGCGCAGACCCCGATCTTGAATTCACCTGCGCAACGCACTTCTGGCCATTTATCGATGAAGTCCCCGAATTCGACCATGCTTTCGAGGCGGACTGATCTAACACGAGAAGACAGACAGGGTATCGAGGATAGGCAATCGCGGTTGCGCTTCGGCTGATATCAAGTTTATCGAGGCCAAGGATTGCCGAGAAGGCCAATTCCTGCGGTTGGTGCAATACAACCGTCACGATTGTGGGATTGGTTGATTTGACCGTCTGGTGGGCGTCACCACTATAGGGACTTTGCGTGGCCACAAAGGTGGAGCTGGCGAAAGTATCAACGTTCGCCTGACGCTCCTCCGACGCCATGTCGCTGCTGTTTGCGTTTGCCACGGCCAACTGAAGGGCCGTGGCGTCAGCTCCCTCCTGCAACTGTTGAGCAGTTCGGCTCACGCGCGCAAAGTCTATCGCCACTCCGACGCCCAAAAGCATGACTGGCAAGACCAATGCAAACACCACGGCGAGGTTGCCGCATTCTGCACGCCAAAATCGTTCGGTCAGTTCGGTTACACGCATAACACCCCCCTTTTAGCTTAACCTAATGTAGAGACTGCCTGTTGAGGGTTCGTTTCTTGAGCCGGTAAAGTTGTCTCAATCACGACCAGCTTTTATGGAGGCAGCACCGGATGCGGGCTTCCAGCCTGTCCGGCAAGCGATCAGGAATCTCGGGAGCAGGGTATGCGGCGCTAGACGTCATGTTCCAGGGACACGTGGCTAGGTACGGTGAGGTGGCTGAGTATCCGGGCCGCCGCCGCCAGACGAAGCATCGAGGCCGCACACAACGCCATCGCCGAAATCCTCGATGCTGTCACACCTACCGCGTGCTACAACTACATCGAAAACTCTGGGTACAGCTCAACCTAAATGCGAACTGCTCAAGCCGGACCATCAGCCTGGCAGCCGTTCTCGCACTGGGCTCCGACGAATGATGCGGAACACACGAGTCATCTCTTGATGGCTGCACGCGGCATTGTTGATGACAAGGCCAAAGATGTCATCGAACTACAGACTGGGTCGGAGGATTTCGCGGAAATGCTGCGCATTGTGCCTCGGCCACGGCGGCAACGCCCCGCTCCACAATGCTGGCTTCGTGCTGGATGATGAAATTTTGCCGATTTGCGCAAGCCTCTTCGCGCGGCTCGTAGAAGAACGGAACGGCAATATGTATGCTATGGCGCCGTCCTCCGAATTGACACGTGCCACCATCGAAGTCGGCGCCCTCGACCCAATTCAAGAGCAGCACTACGAGACAGCAGCTCTGAGACGAAGCCAAACTTGCTCGAATGTGAGCCGCAGTGCTCAGTGCAGCAGTGAATATCAAGTCCTATCATGCCGGGAAAGCGCCTTCGCTGCGCGCCCTGCTGCCGAGCCAAGCGTCTCGTAAAAGGAGAGAGTTTTTCTAATGAGAAATGGACTTCATGCTGATGTCATTCTGAGGAATGGGCCGATCTATACCGCTTATGGCCAGCCCTATGCTGAAGCACTTGCCGTAAGAAAAGGGCGCGTTGTGGCGGTCGGATCTGCGGATAGCCTGGATGGTTTGCGCGGTGCTGAGACCGCGATGATCGATCTCGCGGGTCGCATGGCGCTGCCGGCGTTTAATGATTGTCATCTGCACATGATCATGCTCGGTCGCTCACTTGTGGAGATCAAACTCGGACCCACGCATGTGCGCTCGATACCTGAGGCGGTGGAAAAGATCCGCCAGCAGGCTGCAGCAACAAAACCGGGAGAGTGGATCTATGGCGGGCGCTACGACCACTTCGAATTGGCCGAAAAGCGGCATCCGACCATGGCGGAGCTCGACGCGGCGGCGCCAAATAACCCAGTTTACATCGCCAGATGTTGCGGCCATGTCGGGGTTGGCAATTCGCGAGCCTTCGCCGCCGCGGGCATTTCCGGCACCACTCCCGATCCCGAAGGCGGCCACATCGAGAGACGCGATGGCAAGTTGACAGGTCAGTTGCAGGAAAATGCGCAGAAGCTTGTCCTGAAAGCTATGCCAGCGCTTACTTTGGAAGAGGCGGTTGCCGCCATCGAAGGTGCGTCATCTCACCTTCTGAGTTTTGGCGTTGCGTCGGTTATGGACGCGGGCGTAGGTTTGAATGGACGGCTGTTGGACATGGCGGCGTTTCAGGCCGCCCGCCGAAGTGGACGATTGCCGTTGCGCGTATACTTAGCGCTCTTGGCCGGACCGGACGGGATTCTCGATGAGTGCTATGCAGCCGGCCTCGTCACGGGGGCCGGCGATGAGTTCTTGAAGATCGGACCAGCGAAGCTTTTTGCGGACGGTTCAATTGGCGGTCACACTGCAGCGATGTCGCTGCCCTATTTCAATGACCGGAACAACCGCGGTATATTTATCTATTCCGACAAAGAGATGCAGGATTTGGTCGCAGATTGCATGGCGCGCGGCTATCAGGTCGCGACGCATGCCATTGGCGACGCAGCCATCGAGCAGGTGCTCTTGGCTTATGAAAGGGCGATGGCAGGAGGCCATTCTGAACTTAGGCACCGGATCGAACATTGCGGCTTCGGCACAAATGAGCAGATGCGACGATTGCGGGATGCGGGCATCCTTCCCATCCCGCAACCCTGCTTCATCTCTCACTACGGGGATGTCTATGCGGATGCGGTTGGTGCTGAACGGACTGGAGCTTCATATCCAATGAGAAGCTGGATCGAGAACCACATGCAGCCCGCGGCAAGCTCCGATTCCCCGATCTGTCCGCCTGATACGTTGGCAAACCTAGCGTCTATGCTCACGCGAAAGGGACCCAGCGGCATCATCTATGGTCAAGACCAGACGATCGATATTGAGCGCGCGATCGAAACGATGACTTATAACGGTGCGTACGCCAGTCATTCTGAAAAGTACAAAGGCCGCCTCTTACCTGGTCAGGCTGCCGATATCGCGATCCTGGATCGTGACATAAGCGCGCTATTGCCGGACGAGGTGTCTGCGACAAAGGTCGATGCAACGATCGTGGCGGGACATATTGCATTTGATCGGCTCGGCGCCTGCAGCGGGTGAAAGTTCGCGTGACGCCCTGCTTCTCGATCTCGTGCGAATTCAAGCAGCCTCGCGACCGTCCCGGGAAGACGTCCTTTTACCAACCTCGTCTATAGCGCGTTTCTGGAGCAGTTGTGGTAGGCTGAATTCACCATGACTTGGGCGATTGACTTGCCAATGTTTGGAAAAAATCATGTCTCGACCGGCAGCCGGTTCGACCGCTTGATCTGCGCAAGCGCGAAGCTGGACTCGATCGAGGAGACGCCATCGAGCCGCGTCAGCTTTTCCTTCAGGAAGCGCTCATAGGCGTGCAAGTCGCGCACCACCACACGCAGCAGATAATCGCGCTGGCCAGTCATCAGATAGCAATCGACCACCTCCGGCCAGCGTGCGATCGCCGCGTTGAACCGCTTCAGCTCGTTCTCGCGCTGGCGCTCCAGCTTGATCGAGGCAAACACCGAGATCGGCAGATCAACCATGTCCTGGTCGATCAGGGCGGCATAGCCGGTGATCACCCCCATATCCTCCATCAGGCGGACCCGCCGGGCGCACGGCGAGGCGGAAAGGCCGACCCGCTCGGCAAGCTGCTGCGCCGTCATCCTGCCGTCGACCTGCAGCGCGGCAATGATCTTTCGGTCGATATCGTCCAGTCGACGTTTTGGCACAGAACGTCACTCCATTGGTCTATATTGCCGAAACCAGCTAACGCAGCTGCCAATCTCATGCAAGTTTAGCGACAATCGGTTTCTGCTCAGCCCTATGATTGCGACGATCGCAACGGGGAGTCTTGCAGCATGGACAAACAAAAACTGGAGGCACTTTCGGCGCTGGAGAAGAAGGTGCTCTGGCTGTCGACATGGATGATCCATAACGCCAATCACCTGCGCGAAAACACGGACGGCTTGAAGGTTGGCGGACACCAGGCGTCCTCGGCCTCGCTGGTGACGATCATGACCGCGCTTTATTTCTTAGTGCTGAGGCCGGACGACCGCATCGCAGTGAAGCCGCATGCCTCGCCCGTGTTTCACGCCATCCAGTATCTTCTGGGCAATCAGACGAGGGAGAAGCTCGAAGGGTTTCGCGCCTTCGGCGGCGCGCAAAGCTATCCGTCGCGGACCAAGGATGTCGACGACGTCGACTTCTCTACCGGTTCGGTAGGCCTCGGCGTCGCGCAGACGCTGTTTGCCTCGCTTGTGCAGGATTATCTCAGCGCCCGCGACCAAAACATGCCCGAGGGCCGCATGGTGGCGCTGCTCGGCGATGCCGAGATGGACGAAGGCAACATCTTCGAGGCGCTGCTGGAAGGCTGGAAACATGGCCTGCGCAACTGCTGGTGGATCCTTGACTACAATCGCCAGAGCCTCGATGCCGTTGTGCGCGAAGGCCTTTGGGAACGCTTCGAAAGCATCTTCAGGAATTTCGGCTGGGATGTGGTCATCCTGAAATACGGCAAGCTGCTCGAGGCCGCCTTCGCCGAACCGGGCGGCAAGGCGCTGAAGGCCTGGATCGACGCCTGCCCGAACCAGCTTTATTCGGCGCTGACCTTTCAAGGCGGCGGCGCCTGGCGCAAGCGGCTGCTTGCCGACATCGGCGAAAATCCGGGCCTGAAATCACTTCTCGACCGGCGCTCCGATGCCGAACTCGCCGCACTGATGACAAATCTCGGCGGCCACGACCTGCAGTGCCTGATCGAAGCTTTCGAGACGTCGCGCGGCAACGACCGGCCGACCTGCTTCATCGCCTATACGATAAAAGGTTTCTGCCTGCCGCTGGCCGGCCACAAAGACAATCATGCCGGGCTGATGACCAAGGATCAGAT
>NZ_SUEG01000009.1:7624-22540 GCF_005063415.1 Mesorhizobium sp. | reverse complement strand
AGTCTTTCGCGCCTCGATGTCGATCGGCGAGGGGCGGGAGTGGGATGCCTTCGAAGGCTTGGATATTGGCGAGGTTGATCTCCGACGCTTCCTCGATGCGGTGCCTTTTGCCGCGAAAGGCCGACGCCGCCGGCACGCCCAACGCATCCTCGTCCCCGATCGTCTCGGCCCGGAAGCCAAGGGCAGCGTTTCCACCCAGGTCGGCTTCGGCAGGATCCTGGATGAAATTGCACGGGCCGGCGGGCCGCTTGCCGACGCTATCGTCACAACATCCCCCGATGTCACCGTTTCGACCAATCTCGGCCCTTGGGTCAACCGGCGCGGCCTGTTTGCGCGTCGCTCGCTTGCCGACACGTTCCGCAGCGAACGCATAGCCTCGGCGCAGAAATGGGAATTCGGCCCATCCGGCCAGCACATCGAGCTCGGCATCGCCGAGAACAATCTGTTCATCCTGCTGTCGGCCCTCGGGCTGTCGCATTCGGTCTTCGGCAAACGGCTGCTGCCGATCGGCACGCTCTACGATCCGTTCATCCAGCGCGGCCTCGATGCGCTCAACTATGCCTGCTACCAGGATGCGCGCTTTCTCGTTGCAGCCACCCCGTCGGGCGTCACGCTGGCGCCGGAGGGTGGCGCGCATCAGTCAATTGCCACCCAGTTGATCGGCATGGCGCAGGACGGGCTAGCCGCCTACGAGCCGGCATTCGTCGATGAGTTGAGCGTCATCATGCGTTTTGCGCTGGACTACATTCAGCGCGACGGCGACGCCGTGCTGTCGGAGCGCACCTGGCTGCGCGACGAGACCGGCGGCTCGGTCTATCTGCGGCTCTCGACGCGCCCGGTTGAGCAGATCATTCGTACCATGACGCAGGACGTCGAGCAGGACATTGTCGACGGCGGCTATTGGCTGCGGCATCCCGGTCCGAATGCCGAGGTGATCGTCGCCTATACAGGCGCCGTCGCGCCGGAAGCCATCGAGGCGGTCGGTATGATGGCGGAGGATCGTCGCGACGTCGGTCTTTTGGCGGTGACCTCGGCCGACCGGTTGAACGCAGGCTGGACGGCGGCAAGCCGCGCACGTGAGCGCGGCCTTGTTCATGCCAGAAGCCATGTCGAACGGCTGTTCGCCGACCTTCCAGCCCATTGTGCGATCGTCACCGTCGCCGACGGCCACCCAGCGGCACTCGGCTGGCTGGGCTCAGTCTACGGCCACCGCACGCGTAGTCTCGGCGTCGAGCACTTTGGCCAGTCGGGGACAATCGGTGATCTTTATCGCCACTTCGGAATCGACGCCAATTCCATAGCGACAGCCGCCGACCGGATTGCCGGCGGTCGCCCCATCCGCTATCTGCGCGCGCTGGATTGACCGATGACATTCACGGCTGCTGCAGACCGGAAGGCGAATGCTGTGCCTAAGATGCGGCCTCGCCTAGTTGGCTCTGCGCGCCATGCCGGCTCCAGGCCGCTTCGTCTCCAGTCGGGTGCCGCGACCGCAAAACTGTTCAGCCAGCAACTTGGAGCTGTTCGATCTCAGCAATCTCGGCCTGCTTCGCTCGGCCTTGAACGGCGAGGTCACAGCTGGCCTGCATGTTCATCCAGAACTGCGGCGTGGTGCCGAAGAACTTGGCCAGACGCAGAGCGGTATCCGGAGTGATCGGGGTCGCCTCGTGCGTCAAGCGCTGATGGGCAGTCAACCAGACAAATGCGCATCCGCATGCAAATCATGGCCTTGAACGTTTTTCCGTAACAACCCAGCGCAAATCGTGTTCCCTCCGCACGGTTGACATTCCTCCGTCAGCCGCCATGCTGCATTGCAACATGGCCATCGAGAAGTTCGGCATGACGGAAGCATCGCGCATCGAGTGCCTGGACGGGCTTCGGGCGCTCGCCGCGATCTGGGTGCTCATTGGGCACTGCCTGCTGTTGACCGGCTGGCAGATTCCTGTCCTCGTCGAACCGGACCTCGGCGTCGATCTGTTCATCATGCTGTCCGGCTTCTTGATGGTGTTCCACTATCAGTTGCGCCAGGACAAGGAGCCCTGGCAAAGGCCGGAAACCTGGCTGAAATTCTGGACCCGCCGCTATTTCAGGATAGCGCCGCTGTTCTACGTCATGCTGTTCGCTGCCCTGGCGCTCGGCCCTTATCTCTACCAGTCCAGGATGGTCATCGACGAGTTCCTGCTGCGGTCGCCGCAGGCGCCCGAGCGTTATCTCGACAGCGGCCTGAAGAATATCGGCGCCCATCTGCTGTTCCTGTTCGGCCTGGTGCCGAATTTCGCCTATCGCACGCCGCTGCCCGACTGGAGCCTGGGGCTGGAGATGCAGTTCTACGCACTATTCCCGGCGGTCATGCTGCTGGTGCGCAGGCTTGACTGGATATGGAGCGGCATCCTTGTTGCGGCGGTCGGCAGCGCGATCGTGTTCTTGATGGGACAATTATCGGTGCACTTTCCGATGCCGTCGTTCCTGCCGCTGAAGATGCAGATTTTCCTGTGTGGGATGTTGCTGGCGGGCGTCGTCCATCAAAGGCAGAAGCGGCCTTTCATGCATCTGGCATTAGCCATGGCTCTGGCCGCGCTGCCCTTCGGCGGCGGCTACGGGCTTGGCAAGTTTTTGATGCGCGAAGCGCTCGTCGTGGGTTTCTTTGCCCTGGTCCTCTACCGGATGCTGCCGGGAATAGCGGGCATCGTGGCCAGAAAGATCGCCATGACGCTCGCCAACAGGTTCTTCCATCTGATGGGTGAGCTTTCCTTCAGCATCTATCTGATCCATCTGCTGGTTCTCCAGCCGGTTGCGGCTCTGGTCATCACCCAGTTCGGCCACGAATTGTCGGCGCCGCTGCGCTTCGCGATCGTCACTGTCGTCGTCCTGCCGGTGGTCTGCCTGCTGTCCTGGATCACCTACACGCTGATCGAAGTGCCCGGCCAGAAGATGGGCCGTTTCGTGGTGCAGCGCTTTGGGCGGAGCCCGGCGCTCGAGGCGGTCAAGCCCGGCACATGACCAGCCGCCAGGCGGGTTCGAGCTGCACCAGCGCCCTCTCATTGGGGCTGCGGGCGACGTCAATCATGCTGGCCTTGTAGGTCGGGATGCGCCATCTTGATGGGGAACGCCGCCCACCAGCACTTCGCCGAACAGCGCGTCCCTATCGTTGGGCTCGGCGAATTCGCCAATGATGCCGAGCGGGCGCTGGCGGCGAATTGGGACTGCACGGCCTCGAGCGTAAAGAACATGACGTACATCGGGCTAAAGACCACCGAGGCCTGACCGGCGAAGGGCGGGCGTCAGACGTCCCGCCCTTCGGGAAGTCACGTCGGCCCCTTGTGGCGAATCCCAAGTTCACCCGCTGCGCTGCGCCAGAGTGATGTGAATGTTGCGGTTCGCCACATCATTCATGTTGCTCTTTGGTCAATTGACGACACCAAACAGTTACAAGAAAGGGCGATGCTGCCCGTCTCGGCAAGGGAGGTAACTATGAATATGAAGTACAAAACAGTTCAGGAAGTGCTCCGAAAAGCGGGCATTGTCATGAGCAAGAAGGGGGAAGTTCATCGTATAAACTTCTTCAGCGGCCTGGAAAACACCGCCTACTATACACCAACTCTTCAGGATGCCCTGGACAAGGGCCTGGGTATGGCGGGAGGTGCCGGAAGGGTGAAATCAGCGCCCGTTGCCAAGTCAGCCGAGACAGGGATACCGACCAGCGCAGGCATCGGCTGACACAATTCAAGCAAGACATCGCCGCGTTGCGCGGCGGTGTCGTGAAACTGCAATAGCAGAAGCATTGCCTTCTTCCTTGCTGTAATGGGAAAAAGACCGATCACGCAGCATGTGCCATCCATTTCCTGACGGGAGGTTGGCGTCGTGACGGCCGCGTGCACGAGACGTGCAACGTTCTGCCCAAGCCACAAATCACAAAAAAATCCCTAGCCGCCTTGAAGCGGCTTTTTGCCATGGAGGCACCATGCCCCCGTTTTCCCCGACCAACCATGCTGACGGAGGCCTCAACCATGGCCATCACCCGGCTCGACATCGCCAACATGGCGCTCGCGGTGCTCGACGAGGCGCCAATCGACAGCTTCGACCAGAGAGAGATATGCCGACAGGCAGGTGAGGGCTGTGCCAGCATTTCATAACCGCGCCGCCCCTCACCCCCGGTGGGGCGCTCTCCCCAAAATTGTGACGGGGAGAAGCGTTAACGGTCAATAATCGCCGTTGTAATAGCGGTCGTCGCAGGGCGCGGTGTAGATGCGGCCGCTGGTGCGGTCCTGATAGCGGCAAAGCTGTTCGCTGCGCGGCTGCGGCGTGGTGGCGTTGCCGACGACGGCACCCAGCAAGGCGCCGGCTCCAGCGCCGATGACCGTGCTCTTGGTGTTGCCGCCGATCGCCTGGCCGGCAAGCGCGCCGGCGCCGGCGCCGAGCAGCGCACCGGTACTGGTTCTCTGCTGTGCTTCGGTCTGCGCGCAGCCTGCCAGCGCAGCGGTTACGAACATGGCGGCAATGGCTCTGGACATGGTCATCGTCTGATACTCCCTTGAAGTCTATGAACTAATTCGCAGGCTGATTTTGCCAAGTACGGTCGCATTTGCGGCGGAACATAGGCACCGTGCCTCACGAAATAAGACATGGTTGTTTTTGTCTGACGGCTCCGGTCCGGAATAAATATAACCGAACAGGACCACAGAGCTTCATCTCAAATCGACCTTCGAGGGGCTACGCTGCCTCGATCTGCATCACCTTTTTCGCCGCAGCGATCAGAAATCCCGATCGGCTGTAGCCGTGGCGCACCGCATACTGGTCGATCTGGTCGAGGACATCTTCCGGAATGGTGACATTGACACGCACGACCTTCGCCGCTTCGGCCTTCAAAGGAACCAGAATGGCGACACCGCTCAGATTGTCCTTGTCCGACATCACTTCCTCGAGGGAGGATGGCTCGGGAATGGCCTCGCCGTCCTCGACCAAGCCCTGGACATGAAAGGCCAGTGCTTCCTCGGCCATGGCGCGGGCGTCGTCCAGGCTGACGCCGGCTGTGACCAGCTCCGGAAAATCAGGAAAGGAGACGCCGAAGTCGCTGTCCGTTTCCTTGTGGATTAGTCCGATGTAATTGCGCATTTCTCTACCTCAGCTTCACGCCGGATTGTTTTTCGATACTTTTGAGAGTGCCGATCGGGATGTCGCGCTTAGGGTGCGGTACTGTTACTCGGCCCGATTTGGCTTTGTGCTTGAACTGGGCGTGACTTCCTTTTCGAGCCACTTCGTACCAGCCATCCGCCAACAGCCGGTGAATGACATGGCGCTCTTCATGTTGTGTATAGACACACATAGTCGATCCAAACGTCCATGAGAATTGCCGCAGGTTACATGCCGCGGTCCTCAAGCTGAACCGTTCCTCAAATCCTCAAAAACGGAGAAACCAAATGAGTCGAGGTCTTCCCCGGACGTGCCGCCGCAGAGAAGCCGGCCTCGCCCCACCCAAGGCAGGGCTGATAGTCAGAACGACCGGACAAGGCGGCGCCTGCCGAACCGTCTTCTCCTTCAATGCCATGCCAGTGCCGTTACACTACTCTGGGAGAACTGGGCGACAGTGCTTGAGGCCGCTTGGCTTAGACCAATGGCGTTCCGTCGGACCAGAATGCCATAGAGTTTTCGTCCACCAGATAGCCTACTGAGGCCGCAGCCATGGCCTGAAATCGTCGGGGTGCGTGCTGCGATGCAGGCTCGCGTTGTGCTTGGAGCGTGCTGGGAATCATCGAGCCGGTGTTCCTGAAATGGGGATACAGACCCCCGGTCAATATGTCGTACCGGCTTTGCGGCATATTGAAACGTTTGTAGAGTTTCTCCGCCGGCCGCTGGGCGCCAAAGCCCGTTAGACGATGAAAGTGCCAGCGGCGCCTTCTTGTCGAGCATGGCCTTGGCGGTCATCAGATCGTCGCTTCGCTTTTATGCATCCGCAGCCTAGCTGAGGGTAGTTACGCTCTCCCGTCCGTCTCGCTTTCCTCGTCGATCGTCCGAACCGGCAAATAGGCATTGGTTTCCAGCCATTCTCGCAAAATGATCTGAATAAGGTCTGGCCTGCCGATTTTCATCTCGGCTGCTACGGAATCGAGTGCATCTGCGGTCGCGGGCTCCAGCGGCACACCACCGACGTTTCGGAGCATCAAAGCAGCGCGACGCAGGAGGATCTGCAAATCCGCGCGAGACATGTCGGCTATGCGCTGAGCTGCGTGTTCGAGATCTTCAGCAACAGACTGGCGTGTCATTGGCATAACTCGGTGCATGGCATCCGGCCTTCGCTCTGCTGCTCAGCTGGATCGTGTTGGCCAAGGCTGCGGCTATCGTGGGTCGAAGGCGGTAAACAATCATTTTCCGCACTTTTTGCAGAGGATGGCTGGCCTTCAGTATGCTCGTCGTCTTTCATTTGCTGTTGCCGGGCCGGTGCGTTGGGCTCGTCCGATGGCCAGAGCTACAGGGTCGCTTCGACTGAGTGGACCTATTGCAACAGTGCCGACTATGGGCACCATGGGCGGCTCGTCATCTTGTACTTTCCTGGTTCTTAGCTCAGTGATTTCCTCATCACGCCTGGCAATGCGGCTTTCCAGATTGGCGAGACGCTCGGTCAACAAATAGCGGCCGACCGCAAATCCGCCTCCTCCGAAAAGAACAGCAAAACTGGCAAAGGCGGCCGGGTTGGCCAGCATCAGCGCGGAGTTGGTTTCCAAAAAGCTGATAAGGTTCTGCATCGTCAATTCGACCCCGTCATGCTGCAAAACAAGCTAGCTTTCATCACCGGCTGGCCGGCCCTAGTTGTCGCGACCGTCCGGGCTCATTGCCGCTCGAGGATCCTCAGTCGCTCGCCGTCATCCCCATAGCCGTCGGGCGGCATGAGGGCCTTTCGGACGTCCATGACTCATCCCAAGATTGGCGGCGTGTCGTCGTAACCGAGAGCCACCAGTCCAGGGTGCCGATGAGCGAAAGCCAGAATTTGAGTCTCAAGCTCGCAGTTGTAAGCCATGAGAGCCTTTACGGTCTCAAGGGGGCTTTCGTATCGGGCGATGAGCTTGACCGCTTCAGAATGGAGTTCAGCTTTGGCTTCAGCGTCGAGGCGAATAATGCCCATTGTCGTCCCTCCTAATATTTGCCCGACGCGGGGCCAAGAGTTTGTCAAGACGGTCCTGGAGGTGGCCCTTGAGGACGATCATTTCCTTGAGCGCCTTCACCGCGTCGCCCTTGTGCTGGGCAATGAATTTGTCGGCAGTCGCCTGCAGCGCAGCCTCCTGGCGGCTGTCCAGTCTCACAATGTGATCCATGGCCGTTGCTCCAGACCTTCTTTGCTAAGTGAACAAAAACGGAACAAAAATGTCAAGAGCGAATTGACTCTGCGAGGAATGCCTTCCTATTTGTCAGCAGGCGGGGCGGTTGCTCACAAATCGAGGAGAGCCGCGATGGGCAGACGAAAAAGCCGGTTCGACAGGCTGTCGGCGAGGGATGCGGAGGCGATCATCAGGGACGCTTTGAGCCTGCGCCGGACGGTGCTGTCGTCGCAGCTGCATCTGAAGGCGCATGGCGAGCTGTTCTGGCAGCTTTGCGGGCTTGTCGAGAAATTGCATGAGGTGCTGGCCAGCGTAGCGGAGAAGGAGCCCGATTATCGGATGGCGGAGCTTGGCCTGCTTCCGCTCCCCGAGGATTACGCGACCCGGAAATAACCCATGGCCGGGCCGATGGACAGCGTTGGGCGTGCCGCCAAGGCCAACATGCTGCTTATCGTGGAATGCGGCCACTGCTATCATGTCGGACGCTTCAGGGCGAATGACGTCGCCCAGGTGGTGGGCTGGAACAAGCCGCTGGAAGCGATCAGGTTCAAGTGCAAGCGATGCAGCCGCAAGGACACGACGGTGAAGACGCAGTTCATCGACCAGGATCATCCGCCCAAGGGCTACATCTGGGTGCTGCAGAAATTCAAGCGCTAAAACAATGAGCCTTGCGCCGGCGCCTGCTGCGGAAACTTGATCTGCGTCGCCGGTTTTTCGACGATCACCAGCGCGTCATCGGGCGCCGTGCGCTGCAGGTGTCTTGCCTCCGACCATGGCGCCGTCAGCCAGGCTTCGGTTTCTTCCGGCGTGGTCAGGATCACCGGCATCGCTTTGTCGTGGATCGGCGCGATCAGCGCGTTGGGCCTGGTCGTCATGAAGCCATAGACCTGGTGATCGGCGGGGCCGTCCTTGACCTTGCGAGTGCCCTGCCAGCGCGTCCACAGACCGGCGAAGAAGAACAGCGGGCGGTCCTCGCCGAGTGCAAACCAATAGTTGCGCTGAATGCCGGTCTCGGGGTCCTTGTCGCCGGGCGCTGGGCTGGGCTCGGCGAAGCTGGTGACGGGCACCACGCAGCGGTTCTCGATGCCGAGATATTGCTGCCAATGGCCGTATTGCGGGTTGCGAATGTTGGTGGTGCCATAGTCGGCCTTGCCCTTCACCCGCTCCAGTGGCGTCGGCATGCCCCACAGCAGATTGGCCAGTTCGCGTTCGCCGTCCGGCGCGTTGCGCACCACCGGGCCTGGCTGATTGGGATAGATGTCGATGGAGGGTTCGAGATTGCCGAGGATATCGCGCAGGCGCGCGTCCACTGTCGCATGGCCTCCTGGCTGGTCGTGATGTTGTAGAGATTGCACATGGCCTGGAATGTGCCCCAATCGCTGCTGTGTCGCAACGTCCACGGGGCAATAGGCATGGCTTCCAAGTCCCCTGACATGGCCTAGCAGAAGTTTAGCAACATTTGCTTATGGTGAGCTCACACAAGGTCGCCCCTCTTAGCAGCCTTAGAATGCATCCGAGCGGTGTTGGCTGTCGCGATCTCCGACGAGAGCGGGCTTCGCCCGGCCTTATCTCTGCGCAACAATATCGCGCATGTAAGATACGCGGAAAACCTTGCCACCTGAGCGCCGACACGAATTATCGCGCATCTGTAATGCGCGATAATTCCATGCCGCACCTTGTCGGACAGCAGTTCACCGCCGGGTCAGAATCGGGAATACTTTCGCTTGCTCGGGATCAGGAATCCGCCCTTTATCAGCTCCAGGGCGTCGAGTGCCTCTTCCCCCTGCAAATTTGTCAGAGCTACCCCGTCTGTGAAGACAACCTCGTCGTCATCTATATCATAGACCTCCCAAAACCCGTTCCTGACTCTTCGGAGGGCGTGACGACGTTCCATAAGTAGATGCTAATTGAGTCGCGCGAAATGGAGGAAAAAATTTGAGAACGGGCGAAATTAGCAGTGGAAAAGCTGGACGCACCGCGAGCTTGCCCTCCGAAGTCCACGCGCCATCTGCGCCTTGGCAGCTTCCCTCAGCGGGCCCGGTCATTCCCGTGGGTCCTGATGAACTGCCGAACATGGTCTGGCGCCACGCCATTCTGCTGGGCGAAATATTCCACCTCATGGACTTCGTGCGCCGATACGTGGGTGCGGTCTCGAAGATCCAGCTTGCTGTGATCGTCAGCCATCCTGGTGCTCCTTCAGCTTTGGATCAACGCACCGCTGGCAAGCAACTTTCGTTGCCGAGCCGCGGAAACTTCTCTGTGCCACCGCCAGGCGCCCCAAAGAAGCAGCCGGCGAATCCAGTGGGTCAAACCTGGTGTGAGAAGACTGCGCGTCAAGCATCTTTCGCGGCGATCGCGGACGGGTGTGGCCCGGCACCCACCCGGCGGGGTGTCAGCAGGATGCCGGGCCTGACCGGCGGGGTTAGAGGGGCAGCGCCGGCTATCGAAATATGAGCTAATGCTAATGGAAGCGAAGCATGCGAACGAAAGACGCAAAGGCCAGTCGATGACGAATAGGCCTACCCTAGCCTGTCTTGTCGTGCAGGTGCGTTCTGCGCTGGTGTGGGCGGTATTCTCGATCAGGCGGACATTGTCCAGATCAACTGTCACCAGCGGTCCAAGATCGATCGTCACTTGCTCCTCAACGATCCGGGTAACTTCTCCTCTAAGCTCGATCTGCTGGCCTCGCTTTACCTTCGAGGTGCTGTCCTTGATGGAATGCGGGAATTTGTAGCTTGGGATAGAAACACTTAAGCGATCCTCCATAACCCGACGCCGAACTGTAGCGGTTATTGCCACCTCATCTCCAATGCTGATCCGCGCCATGGAATGAGGGTGGAGCGGCCTTGGTGGTAGTCAATCTGTTGCTAATATACGCCACGGCAAGCGCTTCATGAACCGAGTGGTATGGAACCGCTGGCTGCTACTGCCCGTTGCTGTCAAATGACAAAGCACAAAAGCGGGATCAGCACGATGGACGGGCGCTGGCGCCAAAACAACACTTTTGAACTGTGCTGTCTCCTGGCCGTTCCGCTGTCACTGCTCCTTACGCTCCTGTTCGCGGGATTCGTCTTGAGCTGACCACGACCAGCCTCAAGTCCACTGCATCGCCTTCACTAGTATCGCTCGCCCGACGATCCTCGGGAATAGAGCGTCTTTCCGGCGCACATCATGGCGCTCCCATCCGTGCGTCAACTTTGGACGTTTCTCACTGAGTCATCTTGTTGGCGGCAATCCAGCCGCGGTGGCGAGCGCACGATCTCTTAGCTCGTGCTTTCGCGACTGCCCGGCCAATCCCTTGTGCAGTTCGAAGATTGCTAGCTTCTGCGGATAAGTGAGCGGCACCTTGGCTTTGCACCCGTCGCATATGAAATGCGCGATCGTTCTTATCGCAGAGCCCTTCCTTACAATCGGATGCGAGCAATTCGGACAGTCGAATGTGAGCGCAACATCAGACAAATCTTGGGCCAAAACCATTTCCACCTCCTGAGTGCGCCCAGTAGCTACACGCCAGCGAGTCTTGCTAGGCAACTCAGATGCCAATCCGATTGTGCCAAAGCGGGACTAGTCGCCTCACAAACCGCGCTTGCCCTGCGGGCCGAGACTATCAGGTTTGGGCGTTAGGCTTTGCCCGACAGAGCCCGGCCGGCCCGCACGGCACGCGATTACAAGTTGCGTAGCATATGATATGTATAAGCCATATCAGGGAGTGTGCGATGCGAGCCCTTATCGACATGAACGATGCCCGGGTTGAGGCCCTCGACAGACTTGCCAAACGGGCGCGCCAATCCCGTGCGTCCCTGATACGAGCGGCAATAGACGATTATCTCGACCGCCATCATCGCGAACAGGTCGAGGATGGCTTCGGCCTGTGGGGTAAGCGCAACGTTGATGGGCTGGCTTATCAGGAGAAAGTGCGCCGCGAATGGTAGGCGCGCTTTTCGACACCAATATCCTCACCGACCATCTGAACGCCGTCCCCCAGGCCCGCGAGGAAATCGAGCGCTTCGAGAGCCGTGCCATCAGTATCATCACCTGGATGGAAGTGATGGTTGCCGCAAACGCCGATCTGGTCGAGCCGACCCGGCTTTTCGTCGAAGGCTTCAAAGTCATCGCTCTGGACGAGGAGATCGCCAACCGTGCAGTAGCGCTGCGGCGAGCACATCGCATCAAGCTGCCCGACGCGGTGATATGGGCTACGGCGCAAACCGCCGGACGCTTGCTAGTGACCCGCAATACCAAAGACCTTCCACCTGACGATCCTGGGATACGCCAACCATACACCCTGTAGGGAGCGCGCCCCCGGCCCGTAACGATAGGAGCCAGCCCATGTCCCGTATTGCCTTTAGGCCCGTTATTCCTCCGAGAACCAGCGCCACGCCTCCATCGAGGACCAGTTGCGCCAGTGCCGTGCGCGCCGCGCGCGAGGGATGGACCGCGCTAGAGAACTAATCCGACCGGGATCTCCGGAGCATCTTAGCGGCGGCTCGCCGCCGTGTCGGCGCGATTTCGAGGAACGTTACTTCAGTAGTTTGATCAGCACTGTGAAAGCCGCGTCGATGTCAGCGCGAACCGCGGCCCGGACCGCTTCCGCATTGCGGTCTCGCAGCGCTGCAAACATCTGCTGATGGTGCTGATTGGCGGTCGAATAGTTTCCAGAATCGTGCAGCATGTTGAAATAGGGGCTGATCTGCAGCCACAGGTTCTCGATGATGCTGAGCATGTTTTCCGAGCCCGCGGCCCGATAGATGGAAAAGTGAAAGGCGTAATTGGCCCTGAGATAGGATTTGACATCGCCGGCGGCATTGGCCTGCTCGAGTGCCTCCAGATGCTGGCCCAGCAGCATCACGCCGTGATCGTCAATGCGTTCTGCGGCCCATGCGGCGGCGATCGCCTCGATTTCGAACCTGACGTTCCGGAGATCGATAAGCCGCGCACGACTTAATGCCGGGATACCGATCGAACGGCCCGAAACCACCATCAAGGCGTTGGCGGCGCTCAGACGCCGCAGTGCCTCGCGAACCGGCATCGGGCTGACGCCGAAAGCGTCTGCGAGGCTCTGCACCGTCACCATCTCACCTGGAACGATGCTGCCGTCGAGGATCAACTCGGTAACGTGCCGGTAAACCCTGTCCTGCAGGGTTTCCCTGGACAGCGGCGTGATCTCGACGCCCGGCTTCCTGAATGCCGCCCCAGCCATTTCTGCCAACCTTCCCCCGTTCGGGCGACGCTCTTGTCATCCGCGGCGCCTGTGCCCGGAATGCAAGGTTCGAATTGCCGCGTCAAGCGCCCGCGTGTCCAGCTTTTGCCTCTCAGCCATTTCATCATTGATCTTTGATCAAATCATGATACGGTCAGCCGCATCGGATGACAAGGCGTACGTCTCGTACCCTTGGGAGGCATTCGGTCGTCTGAACTGGGAGGAGTTTCGAATGGGTATCGGATCAAAAGGCCGGCGGCTTGCGCTGCTTGCCGGCATAGCTGTTTGCGTTCTTGGTACGTCCGCCGCCGAAGCGGCCGGAAAGCACAAGATATTTCTTAGCATGAGCTTCATCGGCAATGATTGGCAGGCCGAGGCCGCCAACATGGTCAAGGCGATGGCGTCGCACAAGAGCATGGCCGACAAGGTGGACCTCCAGGTCCAGGTGGCGGGGCCGAACGCACAGCGCCAGATCCAGCAGATCAATGCGATGGTGCAGGCAGGCGCCGAAGCCATCGTGATCTTCCCGATCTCGCCGACAGCGCTCAACCAAGTGGTGAAGAACGCCTGCGATAAGGGCGTGAAGGTGTTTGCCTATGATGCCGAGATCACCGAGCCCTGCGCCTACAATGTCCATATCGACCAGGAGGAGGCTGGCCGCGTGACGGCGGAGTGGCTGGTCAAGAAGCTTAATGGCAAAGGCAACATCATCGCGGTGACCGGCGTCCCCGGCACCTCCGTCGATGATCTGCGCACCAAGGCCGCGAAGGAGGTGTTTGCCAAGCATCCCGATATCAAGATCGTCGGCGAGGCTGTCGGTATGTGGAGCCAGGCGGTGGCCCGCACCGAACTTTCCAAGATATTGGCGACGCGCAGCTGGGACGACATCAACGGGCTATGGATGCAGGTCGGCTGCTTCACCGCCAATTCCATGCAGCTCGAGGCCGGCAAGACGACCAGCGAACTCCTGCCTTGCGCCGGCGAGGGTTCCAATGGCGGGCGTATCCAGATGCTGCCGGAGGGCACGGAGGTCGAGGGCGCGACGTCTCCCTATGCGCCGCTCGGCGCCTCGCGCATTTCCTACGCCTCGCCGCCTTATTCCGGGGCACTCGCTCTCAAGCTTGCCGTCGAGGCGCTTGAAGGCAAGGACGTTGCCAAGAAGACGATCCTGCCGCTGCCTGTCGTCACCAACGAGACGATAAAGCTTTGCGACGAGGGCACCTGGGCGGAGATGAAGGCTGGTTGCAACGCGTTCAAACCGTCGCTGGTCTCGAACCCAGGCTGGTTCGCCTCGATCTTCTCCGATCAGACACCCGAAATCGGTCTCGCGGCCGCCCTTGTAGGCCAGCCCGAGGAGTAGGCCCTCCGAAGTGGGCGTGGGGTGCTTTCGAGGCGGTCCACGTACCTTTCATGCAGGCCGGGACTGGGATCATGATGTCAGCGCATTCGACAGCTGTCGGCATAGAGGGCGTCCGCAAGGCGTTTGGCGCAACAGTCGCCCTCGATGACGTATCCTTCGAGATCACTTCCGGCAACGTGCACGCCTTGCTTGGAGAGAACGGTGCGGGCAAGTCCACGCTCGTCAAGCTGCTGTCGGGGCTGGTACGGCCCGACGACGGGCAAATCACCCTGTTAGGCGAACCGGCGCCACTCGGTTCGCCGCGCGCCGCGCACGCCAAAGGCGTGCAGACAGCCTTCCAGGAAATGACCCTGGTACGCGATCTCAGCGTTCTCGATAACATGTTGCTGCCTTACGCGCCCGTCGGTCCGATCGGCCTGATCAGGCGACTGAGCGCGCGCAAAGCAGTCCGCAAGCACATCTCCGATCTGGGGTTTACGGTCGATCTCGATGCCGAGGTAGCGACGCTCGATCTCGCCGTCCGCCAGAAGATCGAAATCGCGCGCGCGCTCTATCGCAAGCCGCGCATCCTTCTGCTCGACGAGCCCACTTCGACGCTGTCGGGTGGCGATGTCGAGTGGCTGGGCGCCATCATCGCGCAGTTAAAAGCGGCCGGTATCACGGTCGTGTTCATCACCCATCGCATGCGCGAGGTGCGGGCCTTCTGCGACACGCTGACCATTCTCAGGAACGGCCACCACATCGTGACCGCGCCGGTTGCGGATGTTTCGGATGGTGAGGTGATCGAAAAGATCATCGGCCGCAGCATCGCCCAGACCTTCCCGCCGAAACCAGAAAGCGAGGCCGCCTTCGGTCCGCCGGTGCTCGGCGTGCGCGATCTCAAAGCCGGGAGGAAGCTCGACGGCGTCAGTTTCGACCTTCGCAAGGGCGAGATCCTCGGCATTGCCGGATTGCAGGGCATGGGTCAGCTCGACCTGTTCCTCGCCTGTTTCGGCATGGCCGAGATCGAGCGCGGCCACATCCTGGTCGACGGGCGCGAAGTGTGGCTC
>NZ_SUEG01000009.1:4893-7614 GCF_005063415.1 Mesorhizobium sp. | reverse complement strand
GTGGCTCGGCTCGCCCGCCGATGCGCTCAAGCCCAATATGGCAATCGGGCTGGTGCCCGAGGACCGCAAGACCGAAGGCCTGTTCCTGAAGCTCTCGGGCCGGCAGAATGCATCGCTGCCGGTCGTCGCACGCTTCACCCGGTTTGGCCTGATCAGAACAGACGAGGAGGCAAAGGCCGTACAGTCCGCCTTCTCGACCGTGGAGGTCGACCGCAGTGCCCTGTGGACGAGGGCAGGGGCGTTCTCGGGCGGCAACCAGCAAAAGATAGCTATTGCCAAATGGCTCGTCGCCGAAAGCCGGATCCTGCTGCTTTTCGATCCGACCCGCGGGATCGATGTCGGCACCAAGCACGAGCTCTACGTGATGATGCGCGACTATGTGGCGGCCGGCGGCTCGATCCTCCTGCATTCAACCGAAATTCCCGAGCTGGTCCATCAATGCGACCGGGTGCTCGTCCTCTATGACGGCCATCTGGTAGCGGAGCTTGGCGGCGACGAGATCACAGAAGGCGCGATCATGCGGCCGGCGCTTGGCCATGGGGAGTTGGTACGGGAGGCGGCGGAATGAGCGTGACGAGCTTGGCCGCCGCGGCACCGGCCGCGACATTGTCGCGGCTCCTCGCGCGGCATCGCGGCGCCATCATCGCGGCGATCGTCTTTGCGGCGCTCCTGCTGATCGTCGATCTGGTCAGTGCCGGGCGGCTCACTTATTTCGATATTTCGTTCCTATCGAGCGGCGGCGCCGCTTCCGCACTGGCGGCGATCGGCCAGACCCTGGTCGTCCTGTCCGGCGGTTTCGACCTGTCCGCCGGGGCGGTGATCTCACTGGTCAATGTCGTCCTGGCAAACGGCATGGATCCGATGGCGACCGGCACGAGTGTCGCGCTATGGACTTTGGCCGGAATTGGGGTCGGCATGCTGGTCGGCGCCTTCAACGGCTTCTTCATTGCCGTCCTGCGCATGCAGCCTATCGTCGTCACGTTGTCGACCATGTTCATCCTGCAGGGGGTAACGCTACTGGTCATGGACAAGCCCGGCGGCTTCGTCTCGCCCGATCTTGGCGCCTTCTATCTGGGTGATGCTATCGCCGGCTGGATACCGATGCCGCTGGTCGTCATCGGCGTCGTCCTGCTCGGCTGGTTCTGGCTCAAAGGCACACGCTTCGGCACGGCGCTTTATGCTGTCGGCAGCGATCCGGATGCCGCCGCCTCGGTCGGTGTGCGCGTCGTTCTTGTGCGCTTCCTGGTCTACGTCATCGCGGGCGGCTGCTATGGGCTTGCAGGCGTTTTCATCAGCGCCCAGACCGGCAGCGGCGATCCGCTGGTCGGCAACCCGTTGTTGCTGTCGATGTTCGCGGCAGTCGTGGTCGGCGGTACAAGGCTGGGCGGCGGCCAAGGTGGGCCGGTCGGCACCGTCTTCGGCGCCTACATCCTGATGATGGTCGTCAACATCCTGCTCGTGCTCAACGTCTCGGCCTACTATTCGACAATCGCCGAGGGCACGATCCTGATTCTTGCCGTGCTTGCCGGCTCGCTGTCGCATGGCTCCGTGCTGGCCCGCCAACTGCGTGCCCTGCGAGCTCGGCTGGCCGCGTGGCGCGCCGGGATGCTGCCCTCGCAGATCGATCGCACCGACCGGCGACTGAAAATTGCTCGGGGCAGCGCCGGCGAGCAGCAGGCGCCGCAGCCGGCCTTCCATGTCCGTAACGCCGAGACGCTGCGCTATGCGCTGCCGGCCTATGTCTGTCTTGCCATCGTCGTGATCGTCACCCAGATCTGGCTCGGACGCGCCATCATCAATTTTGGCTACTGGAATTCGCTGTTCGTGCTGTCGAGCTTCCTTGCCATCCTCGCGCTTGGGCAGGGCAGCGTGATCCTCACCGGTGGGCTTGACCTGTCGGTACCGTGGACGATCGGCCTTTCGGGCATCCTGCTTGCCGGCATGGTCAATGGGTCGGATGCTGCACTTGCATATGCGCTGCCGGCGGTGCTCGCCGTCGCTTGCCTCATCGGTCTCGCCAACGGCATCGGTATCGTCTTTCTCGGCATCTCGCCGATCGTTATGACGCTGGCCACCAACGGCATTCTGCAAGGTTTCGCTTTGCTCTACTCGCAAGGCACGCCGGCCGGCTTCTCCTCGCCGATGCTGCGCTGGTTCATGACCGGCAAGGTATTCGCCATCACGCCGGTGGTGCTGTTCATGATCGCCTTCGTCGTCTTTGCCGTGCTGCTGCTCGGCCGCACCGCCTTCGGCCGCCGCGTCTACGGCATCGGCAACAGCCTGCGCGCAGCCCAGCTCTCCGGCATCGCGGTCGGTCGCACGCTCATCCTCGTCTATGTGCTGTCGGCGGTCTGCGCGGGGGTCGTCGGCATCATGCTGACCGGCTTTTCCGGCCAGGCCAGCCTCGGCATGGGCGACGACTATCTGCTGCCCTCCATCGCCGTCGTCGTGGTCGGCGGTGCGCTGATCACCGGCGGGCGCGGCCATTACCTCGGCATGCTGGGCGGGGTGCTGCTCCTGACCGCATTGCAGATGCTGCTCGCCGGCACGACGCTGCCTTACGCGACGCGGGCGATCCTGTTCGGGCTGGTGGTGCTCAGTGCCGTCATGGCACTGCGCGAAAGGCGGATTCAGTGAAAGGGATGGAACAATGAGCTCAAGCGCACCGGCATCGGCGGACGAATTCCTGACCGGGCTCAAAGGGCAGCGCGTGCTGGTCAC
>NZ_SUEG01000009.1:0-4883 GCF_005063415.1 Mesorhizobium sp. | reverse complement strand
ATTTCCGACGAGGCGCTGGCCGCTGCTCCGGAGAGGATTACGCTCGCCGCCGCAGTCAAGGCCGACGTTTCGCGCGACGACGATGTCGACCGGCTGTTCGAGACTGTCAAGGAGAAGCTCGGCGGGCTCGACGCCCTGATCAACAATGCCGGCATTGCCGGGCCGACCGGCGGCGTCGATGAGATCGATCCGGCAGACTGGCGGCGTTGCATAGATATCTGCCTGACCGGCCAGTTCCTGTGCGCGCGGCGTGCCGTGCCGCTGATCAAGGCGGGGGGCGGCGGCTCGATCGTCTCAATGTCTTCGGCCGCCGGCCGCCATGGCTACGCGTTTCGCACCCCCTATTCGGCTGCCAAGTTCGGCGTTGTCGGCCTGACTCAGAGCCTTGCCAAGGAACTCGGACCGCATGGCATCAGGGTCAATGCCATTTTGCCCGGCATCATCGAAGGGCCGCGCATCGACAAGGTCATTGCCGACCGGGCAAAGCAATTAGGCGTTTCAAACGAGGAGATGACACAACGCTATCTGCAGAACATCTCGCTGCGCCGCATGACCAGCCCCTACGATGTCGCGGCGATGGTGGCCTTCCTGCTTTCCGATGCCGGCGTCAACATTTCCGGCCAGTCGCTTGGCGTCGACGGCAACGTCGAGACACTCTGAGGGGGCGATCATGGCGAATGTAGCAATTGTCGGAAGCGGTTTCATCGGGCGAGCGTGGGCGATCAGCTTCGCTCGTGCCGGGCATGATATGCGCATGTGGGACCAGGCGCCGGCCGCGACCAGCGGTGCGCGCGACTATATCGCCGGCGTGCTCGGCGACCTCGCCGCCAACGATTTGCTGCGGGGACAGGCGGTCGATGCCGTGCTCGGCCGCATCACCATTGTGGCGGAGCTTGGCGAGGCCCTGGCCGATGCCGTCCACGTCCAGGAAAACACGCCCGAAAACCTCGAGGTGAAGCGTGACGTGTTCTCCCGGATCGACGCCCTTGCCGGTCCGCAGGCGGTGATCGCCAGTTCCACCTCGGCGCTGTTGCCGTCGAAATTCACCGATCATCTGCAAGGGCGCCATCGCTGCCTCGTCGTACACCCGATCAATCCGCCCTATCTCATCCCGGCAGCGGAAGTCGTGCCGGCACCATGGACCTCCGCCGAAACGGTGGAAAGGACCCGCGCCTTTCTTGTCGAAGCGGGCCACGCGCCGCTGGTGATGAAACGCGAACTCGACGGCTTCATCATGAATCGCTTGCAGGGCGCGCTGTTGGAGGAGGCGTTCCGACTCGTCGCCGACGGCTATGCCAGCGTCGAAGACGTCGACACGGGCCTGCGCGAGGGGCTGGCGCTGCGCTGGTCGTTCATGGGTCCGTTCGAAACGATCGACCTCAACGCACCTGGTGGTGTGCGCGACTATGTAGAACGCTATCAGACGATCTATTCCAACATCTTCCCGCAGATGCTGCGTCGGGTCGACTGGGCGGGCGAGGTCATGCAAACGGTCGAGGCCGAGCGCCGTAAGCGGCTGCCGCGGGAAGAACTCGGCGACCGGCAGGTCTGGCGCGACCGCCGGCTGATGGCGCTGGCGGCGCACAAGAAAAAATCGGATCAGGAGTTTGGACGATGACGGAAACAAGCCGCAAGCCCGGCACCCCGCAGACCAAGGGCAAGGTCATCATCACCTGTGCGGTGACGGGAGCAATCCATACGCCGACCATGTCGCCCTATCTGCCGATCACGCCGGACCAGATCGCCTCGGAGGCGATCGCGGCGGCGGAGGCTGGTGCGGCGATCCTGCATCTGCATGCCCGCGACCCTGAGACCGGCAAGCCCGACCAGACGCCGGAGGCGTTCGCGCGTTTCCTGCCGCGCGTCAAGCAGGGCACCAATGCCGCCATCAACATCACCACCGGCGGCAGTCCCTACATGAAGGTGGAGGAGCGTGTTCGCCCCGCCGCCCAGTTCAAGCCGGAAGTCGCCTCACTCAACATGGGGTCGATCAATTTCGGGCTCTATCACCTCGTCGACAAATACGAAACGTTCAAGTTCGACTGGGAAAGGCCGCATCTGGAAGCGACGCGTGACCTGGTCTTCCGCAACTCGTTCAAGGACATCGAGTACATACTGGACACCTGTTACGACAACGGCACGCGCTTCGAGTTCGAGTGCTACGACATCGCCCATCTCTACAACCTCTCCCATTTCGCCGATCGCGGGCTGGTGAAACCACCATTCTTCGTGCAGTCCGTATTCGGCCTGCTCGGCGGCATCGGTTCGCACCCCGAAGACGTCGCCCATATGAAGCGCACCGCCGATCGCCTGTTCGGCGAGCAGTACCGCTGGTCGGTGCTGGGTGCGGGCGCGAGCCAGTTGCGCATTGCCGCGCAGTCGGCAGCGCTTGGCGGCAATATCCGCGTTGGGCTTGAAGACAGTCTTTGGGCCGGCAAGGGCAGGCTTGCAACCTCAAATGCCGAGCAGGTGGTGCTTGCCCGCAAGATCATCGAAGGCCTCGGCATGAGAGTGGCAACACCCGATGAGGCCCGCGAAATCCTGTCATTGAAGGGCGGCGACCAGGTCGCGTTCTGACCGGTTTCTGCAAGGATCGAACTAGGAGGACGGCATGAAGATCGAAGTCGTGGTGGACGTGAAGACCACGCTGGGCGAGGGACCGCTCTGGGATGTTGAACAGGAGCGCCTCTACTGGATCGACAGTTTCGACGGGCGTGTGTTTCGGGCGACCGCCGACGGCCGCGAGATCCGTTGCTGGGATGTGCCGATGAAGATCGGCTCAATGGCATTGCGCAAGGACGGCGGTGGCGCGGTGGTGTCGCTGCAGCGCGGTTTCCATTTGCTTGATTTCGCCACCGGCGAGGTGATGCCGATCCACGATCCAGAACCGGACCGGCCGATGAACCGGCTCAATGACGGCAAGGTCGATCGGCGCGGCCGCTTCTTCGCCGGCTCAATGGACACGATGGAAGAGGGACCTTCCGGCGGGCTCTACCGGCTCGATCCCGATTTCTCCGTCACCAGAATAGATTCCGGCATCATCTGCTCCAACGGCCCATGCTGGAGTCCCGACGACCGCACCTTCTATTTCGCCGACACCTGGACCGGCGAGATCTGGGCCTACGACTACGATATCGAAACCGGTACCGCCACCAACCGGCGCACTTTCACGCGCGTCGATACCAGCCGGGGAGGGGCGGCCGACGGCTCGACCGTCGATGCGGAAGGATTCCTCTGGAACGCGCTGGTCTATGACGGCAGGCTGGTGCGTTACGCGCCCGACGGCAGCGTTGATCGCATCATCGACATGCCCGTCAAGAAGATCACCAGCGTCATGTTCGGCGGGCCGAAGCTCGACGCCCTTTACGTCACGTCGATGGCCAAGCCGCCGCTGCCGCGCTTTCCGGGCGACGGAGTTTTGCGCGGCAGCCTTTTTGCCGTCACCGGCCTCGGCGTAACGGGAGTGCCGGAGCCAAGATTTGCCGCGTGAAGCTCGGCATCGAGCCGTCGCTTAGTCGCTGTCCTCCTCCGGGGCAGACTTCCGCAATCTCAGCTTCTAGCAGACTGCCATCCGACGGGCGTGACCGGCGGCCGGCATGATCCTCGCGCCCGAATTCTTTTCAACAGGCTCGCCCGGACAAGCCTTCTCCGGGTACCCCATCGCTGCGGCCCGCCAACTGAATCAGCGGCGCTTGTATGGGCTCTCTCGCCCTATTGAGAGAATTGGCAACCCCGACCGCGAGGCCCATTTTCGGCACTTTGAATGTCAGTAAAAAATACGCTATTTTCTGACATATGAAGACGGTCGTTTCCTTAGTTTCCTGATCGGATTTTGAGGCGCGCCCGCGGGAGCGTTTTCACGTCCAACTTTACGATTTCCGAAACTGCATCCAAAACTTGGGGCGCTTTCCATCTCGCCCGATGATGTTGCCCAGGCGCTGGCCAGGGAGACGGGCTCTCATGTGCAGGTCGCCGGCACTCATGCTGCCAATGCGCTTGGTCTGACCAGCCAAGTTCCCACCCTAACCTCATATCTCACGGATGGTCCATCCCGTCGCGTGGTGCTCGGAAGGCGTGTTATCGACCTGCGCCATGCGTCGCCCAAACACCTGATACCACCGGGAACGGCTGCGGGGACAGTCGTTCAGGCGTTGCGGCATCTCGGGCCATCACGGGCCGCCGATGTCGTTCAGATCGCGTCGCGCCAACTGTCCCTGAGTGACTCCCAAGGAAGCAACACTCAACCGTTACCCCTAGTGGCCCGACAACGCACCACCACAAAATGCGCCGTCTGTAACAGCTGTGCTTACCGTCACGATCTGGCTCTGCCGCACCTCAGTGACTAGGTGGCATGCGATGGACATTCGGGGCCTGCGCAGGCAACCATGACGGCGCGGAGCGCGCTCGACGGCGCATGCTCTCATCGTGATCGAACCCAAGTGTGGCCGTCCCGGTGTTCGTGAGTGCTCGGTAGAGTGCCACATAATCGCTGCACATGCGCTCGACCGTGAACCGCTTCTCGAACGTCTGCCGCACTCGTGCGCGCTCGAGGCTGTCTAGGCGCCGGAGCGCGCCCACAGCTTCCTCCACCGTATCCACGATCCATCCGGACACACCGTCGTCGATGATCTCCGGGACGGCGCCACGCCGGAACGCAACCACCGGCGTACCGCAGGCCATTGCTTCGATCGTTACGAGCCCGAAGGGTTCCGGCCAGTCGATTGGGAACAAAAGCGCTTTCGCATTGCCCAGAAAATCCGCCTTTTGCCGCTCATCGATCTCGCCAATGAACTCCACGTTCGAATGCCGCAGCACTTGCGGCTCGACTCTTTCCTTCCAGAACGACTGGTCCACCTTGTCGATCTTGGCGGCGATCTTCAGAG
>NZ_SUEG01000099.1 GCF_005063415.1 Mesorhizobium sp. | reverse complement strand
GACTTGCGGCGGCGTTGCCGAACATCCGGGCATGTACCTGATGGGGATGCAGTTTCTGCGCCGCCGCAAGTCTGCGCTGATCGACGGCGCCGGCGACGACGCGCGTGATCTCAGCGGCCATCTGGCATCTTACCTCAGGCAAAAATCAATCAACGTCTAAGGCCAAGGAGGTCAGCTACCGCGACAACGCCGAATTCCGTGACCCTGCAATCATATTCCCAAGTGCAACTTCGGCTTCCAGAAGGGGCGGAACAACTCAATCTTGGGACAGCGGTTCATCACAACTTTCAAGCCCGCTTCCTCCGCCAACAGGGCGGCGGTGTCATCGCGCACCCCAATCTGACTCCACAGAACCTTGGCACCAATTGCGATGGCTTCCTGTGCAACTTCCAACAGGTCTTCGGAGCGGCGAAAAACCTCAACCATATCCACAGGCCGGTCGATGGCCGCCAGTGACGCGTACACCTTGAGCCCTCGAATTTCATCCAGACCGGGAGTGGGATTGACCGGGATCATGTCATAGCCGGTTTCGTGCAGAACCCTGAGAACACCATAGGAAAACTTGGTCTTGTCGGGGCTGGCCCCCACCATCGCGATGGTTTTGACCGACTTTAGAATGTCTTGCAGATAAGCCTCCGAATAGGGCTCATCATGATTCCTATGGGTCATTTCTTTGCTTCCAACGGGGTCGCAATATCGGCTTTCAATTCATGTGCGGCCAAGGGATCTAGGAAGGGGTTGCGATAGAGCTTGTCGTGGCATTCAACGCCGACCTCCAGCGTGCAGTCGCTCATAGGGCGGGCAACGCAGAGGATTATATAGCCATTGTTGATCTGGCGGTTGTTCAGCGCCCGCTGGGCCTTTTGACTGACTTTGCCGCTGATTATCTTGGCCGCGCAGGTTATGCAGCCGCCATACTTGCACCCGTAGGGCAGGTCCACACCCTGCTCGCGCAAGCTTTGCAAGAGGGGCTTGCGGTGATCGACGTCAAAAGCCGCACCGCCTTGGTTGGCGAGGGTGATGGTGAAGCTGGTCATACCCAGATGTCACTCGTGCAATCACCGCCGGGATAACGGGTTTCGTGGCAGCGGCTTGGTCCATTTGGTTCCTTGCCAAAATCGACGACAAATCGCGGATCAATTTCCATGCCGCCGTTTTCCGTATCGCAATTGACCATCAGCATGCATCCGCCATTGGTGCGGATTTCCGGATAGAACTGATTGTCCCAGGTCGAGAAGAGCGAGGTCGTCACATAAAGGCGCTTGCCGTCGAGGCTGAGCTGTATCATCTGAGGCCCGCCAGTCACTTTCACGCCATTGACCTCAGGCGCACGGCCGAGAAGTCCGCCCATCCACACCTGTCCGGTGAGCGTGGCGTTGTGCGGGTCCGAGATGTCATATTGGCGGATGTCGCCATGCAACCAGTTGCATAGATAGAGGTGTGTATCGTCCATACTGAGCAGAATGACCGAGATCACGCCCGGTATCGGGATCGGCCATTCGGGATGCGGCTCATTGCCAACATCGACAATTTTTTCCCATTGCCAGTCACCCGCCGCATCCTTCCACCAATGGATGATGTTTGCAGAAAGGGCCGCGCCGACAAAGCCGTGACTGCTGTCGGGATTGTGATGGAATCGCACTTCGAGTGGGAGCAAGCCATCCTCACCGAGATAGAATGTTTGCTTTGGCTCCTTCTTCTCAAAATCCCAGAAATGGATCTCTCGGCCATATTTCAGATGGCCAACCTCCTCCAGGTCAAAACCAGGCATGAAGGTATTGGGCGCGGCCCACTCCGAGCTGACCATTACGTTATGTCGCGGCTGGTACCAGAAATCATAACCAAACTTGATGCTGCCCATGGAGTTTTCCCAACGGCCGACAATCTCGAACTCCTTGTTGAGTTGCAAATAGCCGCCTGGGGCGTTGCCTTGAGCGTCGCCAAGCATGGAAATGATGATGTCCGAGCCGAGGCAATGCACTGTGTGCGGCGCCGACAAGTTGGTCCTGGTTTTGATTTCAGCGCCGTCTATGACCTTGAACAATGTCGGATTGCGGGGATCGGTTGCGCAATCGACAATATGCAGATTGGTCGAGCGCACACCCGGCACAATCAGATACTTGCGCTCCATGCTCGCATCGCCATGGCAGGACGAACAGGCATTCCAGCCCATGTGATGAAGCTCATCGCCAATACCCGGCATTTGCAAACGTGAAATCACTTGGCTGTAGGTCGAACTCTCCGGGTCGACATCAATGGTACACAAATAGTCCGGCTTCTGAATGCCCGTGCCAGTGTAGATGGCAATCGTATAGAGCAGCTTTTCGCGAGGTGCCCTCATCGCCTCTGCTGGAGAAGCATAGCCCGGTCCACAGCAATGATTGGTCATGGGTACCTCCCCAATTTGAACAGATCACTGGCCAGCCCCAACTGGGGTCAAGCTGGAATGTTAGTGCATGCTTGGCATTAGCGCTATGGCCGGGGTGGCTGGTCAAGCGCGCGCACTGTGACGTACAACTGGGCGACAGAGCGTCCGCGGGACCGTCCAACGCGAGCTGCTTATTCCGGCGGAACATTGGTGGGGCGATGGACGGCACGAGAGCGGCCGTAAACCGCGCCCAATCGACGCCATCTGCGAAGGCCGGATTGGCGAGGTCATCGAAGCGGCGCGATCCTAGGGCGAACTCGGCGCGGCCTGAAGGTCAGGCCACCTTCAACGTAGCGGCTCGATACCGCCCATAGCGGACCTTCACGAGCAGCCATTCCTCGCACATCCGGGGGAGATAGCACCGTGGGATGCCGATGTTGATGAGATCGCGGGTTCGCACCTCCCCGCGCTCTTGCGCCAGAGCAACGGCGCGATCCCGAAGCGATGGCGGCCGCCCACCTGCAAAGCCTAGTGCTTTTGCGCGGTCACGATCACGTTTTCGCATTTGATGCGGCTGTGGCGCGTCTCGGCGGAGCGCGATGGCGAACTCGTATTTCGCTGCTTCGTCGGTCCCGGGGAGCCACAATCGCCAGAAAAGTCTTGAAACCCAAGGATTGCAAGGGTTTCCACTTCCCCAGAGATACACCGCGCGAGACACTGCGGCGTACCCTGAGCATGAAGATTGACGTGAAGCACATACAGAAACGTGGCAAGGCTGGCTGGCGCTACAGGCGAAAAATCCCTGAGGAACTTCGGGCAATTTTGGGCAAACGGGAACATCTCGTCCCGCTTGGAGCGACCGAACAGCAAGCCCTTAAAAATTATCCGAAGGTTCATGCCGAGGCCGAGAGACTCCTGCTATCGGCCATTGCCAGCAAGAAAGCGCCGTCCCTCAACTCCCCCCAACCATTGACCGCGTTGGAACAGTTCAAAATCGGGGCAGCAGTATGTTCGCAGATTGCAATTGGACCCGGAATGGTCTGGTTCCGATGACGAACACGACAGCGAAGCTCTCAGACGCGAAATAATCGCTGAGCAGATCGCCGAGAAGTATCCCCTGGACGATCAAGGAAACCCGACAGGGATTAGCTTCGAGGACGCCGCAACCCTTCGGGCGCTTATATACGGCGCCCGACAAGGTCTCCCTGCCCCGACCTTAGAGGACGCCAAAAGGCTGTATCTGAAGGAGCGCGTCGGGGACGACGAAACGAAGCAAATGGAGCTTGAGCGGGTCTTCAAGCTGGGAATGGCACCGGCTGCCACCTCGCTGAGGTGTCGGGCCTGCGGGTGATGGACGTACACCTTGACCACGCGATTCCGCACTTAGGTGACCCCAGGTCGTTGGGTCTTGAGAAAGGCCGGCCGGTGGCAGTCAGTTTCCTGCAATGCTAGATCGGTAAGTTCATGTCGGAAGTTGACGCTCTGCTCCCCGGACCCGGATGGCGAAGTAGAGCTGGTCGCCAGCGAACGCCAGTGCGCGATGGCGGCCAGCTGGTCTGAGCGTTATCTCTTCATGCACTGCCCGGAGCCGCCGGGATCGCAGACTTCTCCTACGCCGCAATCGAAATCGCGTGTGCAGGCGGGCGGCGACAAGGGCGGGGCGAGGACGATATAAGGCGTATGGACCTTGTCGCCAGGCGGCACGAAAGCCGGCGCTCGCTCGCCTGCGTCACCGAGCGTGCGGATATAGAGATAGAGCGACTTCTTGTCCTCATCGCTCATAGCCCGTACATTATACCGTGGCATCGGTGGATATGTCCCAAGGCCTCGAAGATATGAAACGAAGCCGTCGGCTGTGAGGTCGACGGCCGTCAGCCGTAGGTTTGCCGCATAGCTGGTTCCCCACGGTCCCTGAAAGCCGAGTGCATTTCCCTTGAGAGCCTTGGCCGGATCGATCTTGCCGCCACTTTCGCTATATCCTTCGGTGTGGCAATCGTGGCAGCCGCCGATGATGGAGATGTAGAGTCCTCGCTCGACCGAAGGTTCCCCTGCCGCCGGCGCGGCATTGAGAGCAAGCGCGGCAATGCACATCAACCAATATGCACGCATCGCATTCCCCTTCCTTGGTGCCGAACGGCTTCTGCAAGGGACTTGTGTCCGGCTTTGTCGCGCTTTGTCATGTCGGCCGAGCTTCCCCGCCTGTCGCGCAACTCGGAGATCAGGGAATGCTTGCATTAGGGATCAGGAATGTTTGGGAACTGGGCTGTGGTAACTGGCACATTCAGCCCTAATCAGACGAGCGTAGCACCAACCCCTCTTCCTTGGCAGCCGCCAAGAATGCCTTGCGGCACTCCTCAGGCTCCATCTCGTCGGCAATCACAGCGACGCATACGTGCATCGCGAGGTTCCACTGAAGGCCATGGTTGGTCCACTTCAGGAGTTCCTCAGCGGCTGCTTCAGCGTTGCTGACCTTCCGCGTCGAACCGCCACCCTCGGTCCTGACGGGGACCGGCGGGGAGAACCAATGGAGCGCCATGCAGTCACTCTTTGTCGGCCCGATCAAGTTCCTGCAGCAAATGCTTTTGCTCAGCCGGCAGCTCCCGTTCTACAGGCAGATTTAGCAGGTTGCGAAGGTAATTGCGGATTACCTCTGAAGTGATCCACCGCCGCACAACTTCGGCAACATCCTTCCGTTTGGCTGCGTCAATTTCGACCACGTTCGGGCCTACATGCTTAATAGGACCGAACTCCACCGCGAGCGGATTTGTTCCTTAGAAGGGGCCGGGAATGTTTGGTACAAAAATCCGAGCCGGTGATCGGATAACTGGCTCGCGCGAAGACCCCCGTACCCCTCCGTTTCCCTTACGGCGCCGGTGGCCACAGCCTTGCTATGTACCCTTGGCAGCGTCCTCGATCAGTTCGGCTATTAAGGTGCGGACCCGTAGGTCGGACCTATCCCCTATGTTTCCCACATCTTTGGTCACCATCCCCGGCGAAGATACAGATACCGCCCCGCTCACCTTAACGTTGACCGTAAAGGTTCTTCTAGGCGCCTTCGCCAATCCTCGCGTCCTGTAGATCTGGAAACGAATCGACGGGGTTAAAGCTTTGACCTGCCGGCGTGGCGCGGTGTCTATGTCGACAGCCACCTCGCCTGCCACGTCAGCCTTGGCCGCCTCCAGCGATGCAATCACGACGTCGTTTAACCAAGCCTTTGCTTGCTCGCTGAAGTCCGCCATGGGGGCATCTCGCTTCCCCATCTCCGCGCCACCGACGGGCTCCTCCTGCTGACGGCGAGCTTCCTTTCCGCGCTCAAGGGCTTCTTTAAACTTTGCCATCCCTGTTGCTCCGATTTGTCTCAGGCCACCCCCGTCAGATCGGCTATGGCGCCCTCCCATTCACTAGAACGCGCGCAGTCGGGGTACGTTGCGTTGGGGAGCCTTTGGGTTCGCCGCTATTCAGCGGTTACGTCAGACAAGGCTTCGGCTACCACCTTGTCAGGCACAACGCCAAAGCCGTGAAGCAGTACGTCATCTACACCCGCGTTTCGACCGACGAGCAGGGCAAGAGCGGTCTCGGGTTAGAGGCAGAACCAGCCGCGGCGCGCCCAGACTGCAATGCTGGCCGGGGAACGAGCGACATCGTCGGGAACAAGTCCCGTCTCATGAATCAGCACAACAGGTCGGCCGGGGCTAACTAGCTGACACTTGGTTGATCCCGGCATCAACCCAGGAACGTGTCTGTTCCAGCACCTCATCGGAAAACGCTGGGTCGTCAATCGCCCGGGCGAGGATCACTGCCCCCACCATCGCCGCAAAGCTTCCGATCGCCGCGCGGCGCCTGTCTGCCGCATCCAGCTCCGGCAACGCCTTGCCAATACGGTCGATCTGCGATCGAAGACCTTCGGTCATGGCCGAGCGCGCTGCCGGGGTTTGATGGCGGATGGCCGCGGCAAGGCCCGCCGTCGGGCAACCACCGGCGCAGTTGTCGCGATGCCGGGGTGAAAGATAGTCATCCACATAAGCGCGAAGACCGCGCCCTCCGCCTGTGTCCGCGGCGAGGACATGGGCAAGGGTCTGCGCAATCAGGTCGTCTTTCGAGTTGAAGTGACCATAGAAACCGCCATGGGTCAGCCCGGCGGCCTTCATCACCTCCGCCACGCTGACCGCATCGAACCCCTTGTCGCGAAACAGCCGGCTGGCAACCTCCAGAATCCGGCGACGGTTCTCCGCCATCTGCTCTCGACTGACCTTCATTTCAAAATTCTCCGCCGGCTCCGTTGACATTTACATGATGATCATCATATTTATCGGCAATCATGATGACCGTCATGAATATAAGTCCCTGCAGAGAAAAGAGCAATCCCATGACCGCCATTCCATCAGTCCTCATCACCGGCGCCTCCACCGGCATCGGAGCTTCCTATGCCGATCGCTTTGCGCGCCGCGGCCACGACCTCGTGCTGGTTGCCCGCGACACGGCACGAATGGAGGCGCTGTCGGCGCGCCTGCGTCAGGAGACCGGCGTGGCGATCGACATCGTCCAGGCTGATCTCACGCAGCCCACCGATCTTGCAACGGTGGAGACGAGGCTGCGCGACGACGCCCGCATCGGGATACTCGTCAACAATGCCGGAACGGCCATCGGCGGAAGCTTCATCGAGCAGAGCACGGATGACGTTACACGGCTCGTAGCGCTGAACACGACCGCACTTCTGCGGCTTGCCAGTGCCATCGCCCCGCGCCTTGCGGCGGCGGGCGAAGGCGTGATCGTCAACATCGGCTCCGTGGTCGGCCTGGCGCCGGAGTTCGGCATGACGGTCTATGGTGCAACCAAAGCCTTTGTGCTGTTTCTATCGCAGGGGCTCAGCCTCGAACTCGAACCGAAGGGTGTCTACGTCCAGGCCGTGCTTCCCGCCACGACGCGAACGGAGATCTGGGAACACGTCGGCGCCGACGTCAACACGCTTTCCAACGTGATGGAGGTGGACGATCTGGTTGATGCGGCGCTGGTCGGATTCGACCGCCGCGAACCGGTGACCATCCCGCCGCTTCCCGATGCCGGGCAGTGGGACGCGCTTCAGGCCGCGCGCCAGGCCATGCTTCCAAACTATCGGAACGAACATCCCGCCGAGCGGTACCGCAAGGTCGCCTGAGCACCAACGAAGCCATTTCGATAACGACCCCGCCGCAGCGGGGACAAACAAAGGTGACCTATGACGAGCAAAACGCTGTTTGAGCCCTATACTCTCGGCTCGCTAACCCTCTCCAATCGTATTGTGATGGCGCCCCTGACGCGCAATCGCGCTGGCCCGGGCTTCGTTCCAGGCGATCTCGCCGCGGAGTATTACGGCCAGCGCGCGTCGGCCGGCTTGTTGATTTCCGAGGCCACGCAGATCTCGCAGCAGGGACAAGGTTACCAGGACACGCCAGGCATCTACTCCCAGGCTCAGATCGACGGCTGGCGCAAGGTCACGACCGCCGTGCACGCCAAGGGCGGGCGGATTTTCCTGCAGCTCTGGCATGTCGGCCGCGTCTCGCACGTCGACCTACAGGAGAACGGGGCGGCGCCGGTTGCGCCGTCGGCGATCCGGGCCCAGACCAAGACGTTCGTCAACAATGGCTTCGTCGACGTCTCGGAGCCCCGCGCGCTGGAGTTCGAAGAGGTTTCTGGGATCGTGAACGACTTCCGGCAAGCGGCAGCCAACGCCATTGAGGCCGGTTTCGATGGCGTGGAGATTCACGGTGCCAACGGCTATCTGCTGGACCAGTTCGCCAAAGACAGCGCCAATGTCCGCACCGATGCCTATGGCGGCTCGGTCGAGAACCGCGCCCGTCTGATGCTGGAGGTTGCGACTGCGGTGATCGAGGAGATCGGCGCCGCGCGCACCGGAATCCGGATCTCGCCCGTATCGCCCGCCAATGGCGTTTCGAGCAGTGATGCTCAGGCACAGTTCGACTATATCGTCGATCAAATCGATGCCTTGGGCATCGTCTACATTCATGTCGTCGAGGGCGCCACGGCCGGGCCGCGCGATGTCGTACCGTTCGACTTCGGATCGCTCCGCCGGCGCTTCAACAACACCTATATCGCCAACAACGGCTATGATCTCGACCTTGCGATGTCGCGGCTGGCCGAGGACAAGGCCGACCTGTTCGCCTTCGGCCGCCCCTTCATCGCCAATCCCGACCTTGTGGAGAGGCTTGAGACCCGCGCACCGCTGGCGGCCGTCGACCCGGCTACGATCTATGGCGGGGGCGCCGCGGGCTATACGGATTATCCCGCCATCGCAGCCGCAAGCGGCCACTGATCCCTTCGGCGCCGCACTTTGGTGCGGCCCCGACCACTTATGCGCTGTGTGCGATAGTGGCTCTCCAACTGGAGGTGGTTGGCAAGTACGGCATCTGCTTCGAAGTACCCCCGATGAACTTCCATGATCGGCACCTATTGAGGTTGCGGGTGAACGGAGAGGACCACAGGCTTTCCGATCTTGATCCCCGCGTCACGCTGCTCGACCTGTGACGCGAGCGGCTTGATCTGATCAGAACGAAAAAGGGCTGCAATTTCGGCACGTGCGGCGCCTGCACCGTTCATCTCGACGGCATGATACTTGCCGTGTCCGCCGAGGGAATTGTGCGATGTTGTCGGTTTCGGAATTTTGCATAGTGGCTACGTCAGAAGGCGGGCCGCCTCCCAAGAGGCAGCCCCCAGGTTGATGTTCATGGTGATGGTCAGAGCTGGCCGTCCGCGAGCAACTCGCGGCTGCGCTTCAGCGTGGACAGAAGAGCGGCCTTGTAGCCCATGGCGCTGTCGAACTGCGCCTGCTCGGCCTGCTCCTCCGGTCCGTTCGGCTCCTTGCCGCGCAGGCCGAGGTAGCAGTAGAACTTGAGCTGAAGTTCGCCCGCTTCGTCCTCGAACAGCTCGTTGATGATCGCCCCTTCGCGCGGACCGGTCGCCTGGAAGAAGGTGACCTTGCTTTCCGGCTCGAGCGTGACGATCTCGCGCAGATCAGCACCGGCGATCGTAGCTTCGCGCACAAAGTGGGTCGCGCTCTCCTCCACGACGTCGCAACGGGTGCAGAGGCCTGCGGGCAGGAACAGTCGGGCGTCGCGCGCCTTGAGTTCGAGGCCCTGCCATATCTGCGCACGGGTCAGCCTGGTCTCGCCTCCGGGATTCACCGGAACGGTAGCGGTCGAGTAGATCATGATGTGTCTCCTGGACAGAAGGTCGGTGATGGGGACTCAGCCGGCAATTGCGGCCGCATAGTCGCGATAGGAGCGCAACGGCCGGCCCAGCAGCGCGGTCAGCCGATCGACATCGCCGGCATCGGGGACCATGCCGTCGGTGAGGAAGCGCTCCGCCATCAGGCGCATGTCGAGCGCCATCCAGCTCGGCATGAACTGCCGCAGGTTCTGCTCGAAGCCGGCGGTGTCGTCGCCCGGATACGCGATCTGGCGTCCGAGGACGTCCGTCCAGATGGCCGCGACATCCGCGCCGGTCAGCGTGTCGGGGCCGACCAGGTTGATGCGGTCGAACGGCAGCGGCGCAGCGGCCTGCTCGCGGCGGATGAGTTCGATCGCGGCGATCTCGCCGATGTCCCGCGCGTCGATCATGGCGACGCCCTTGGCTCCGATCGGCATCGGATAGATGCCGTAGCCGGTCACCACGTCCTTGATCGTGATGTCGTTGTTCATGAAGTAGGCGGGCCGCAGGATGGTGGCGTTGAGCCCCATCTGCTCGATCATCCGCTCGACGCCGAACTTGCCCGCAAAATGCGGCACGTTGACGTAGAGGTCGCTGTGGATCACCGACAGGTAGACGATCCGCTCGATGCCGGCCTCGCGGGCAGCGGCCAGCGCTACCAGCGCTTGGGTAAATTCGTCGGCCACCACCGCGTTCAGCAGGAAAAGGGTGGAGACGCCCGAGAAGGCCTTGCGCAGGGAATCGACGTCGAGCAGGTCGCCCTGCACGACATCTACGCGAGCGGGGAAATTGGCCTTCGAGGGATTGCGAACCAAAGCGCGCACATTGGCGCCACGCTTCACGAGTTGTTCGACTACGTTGCGGCCGACATTGCCGGTCGCGCCGGTAACGAGAATGGTCATGGGGTTACTCCTGAGTTGAGCCGGATGGCATCCCAGAAAATTAGTGATCCACATTTGTGCCGGTAGGCGTTATATCTGGACACGCCGTCTCATTGGTGGAACACATGGATCTACTTGCCCTTGCTGATTTCAATCTGGTTGCCCGCCATGGGGGCTTCGGTAAGGCCGCGCGCGCTGCCGGGCGCCCGAAGGCCACCTTATCGCGACGCGTGGCGGAGCTGGAGGCGAGTCTCGACTTACGGCTGTTTGAGCGCGGCGCGCGCGCGTTGAAGCTGACGGAGGAAGGACGTGCGCTTTTCGAGCGCGCGGGCCGGCTGCTGTCCGAGCTCGAAGAGACCGCGGCGGCGATCGCCTCAGGCGGCGAAAGGCCGCGAGGCAGGTTGCGGATCAGCGCCCCAGTGCTGTTCTCACAGACCGCGATGGGGAAGATCGCTGCCGGCTTCGCCCTGAAATACCCGGAGGTAAGGCTCGAGGTCACGACCGAAGACCGCGCCGTCGACATGATCGAAGAGGGATTTGATCTGGTGATCCGGGTCAATCCGGATCCGGATGAGAGCCTCGTCGGGCGAGCCTTTCTGCGTGACCGACTGGTGGTCGTGGCAAGTCCTCACCTCGCCCGGCCGGCGGAGGGTCTGGCGACTCCGACCGTCATGCGTTCGACAGCCGATCGAAAGGCTTGGGACGTGAAGACGCCCACTGGCCGGTCAACAATCGCGATCGAGCCGGTCCTTGTGCTGTCGTCACTCATCATGGTCCGGGATGCGGTGCGAGCGGGCGTCGGCGCGGCGCGCCTGCCGGTGTCGCTGGTGAGCCATGATCTGGCGGACGGAACGCTGGTACATTGGGGGGATCTCGATCGGCCCGACATCGCCCTGTGGACGCTGTATCCCTCTCGGCGGCTGCTGAGCGCCCGCGTCTCCGCATTCCTCGACCATCTGAAACAGGCCTTTCCCATGGGAACGCCTGACGAGCTGGCCGCCTATATCGGCAAATGATGCCCAGGAAGCTGGTTAACCCAGCTGAGGCCTTATGCGAGGCACAAGGAAAGCAGTTGCCGTGCTTTCTTGGTGGGTGCGTTATTCGAAATATCTTCCGCGAACGCGACATTTTTTAACGGCAACCGGCTCCGCGAACTGTGCCATCGTCACCACTGCTGACGGCCGGCTATGTATGGGTATTGAGAGCGCCACCGACCGCATTCCCTTCCCTCCTCGTGGACGAAAAGTGTTCGTTCGAATGATGCTTTCCCGTTGCCATAAGCGCAAGGTTTTGGTCAGCCAGCACAGGGCCTCCTCTTAAGCTCGCTGGCCGTCAAGGCCCAGCGGCCTCTAGCTGCCAGTCTCCCCCGCAACCAAGCCGCTGGGTCGCCTCGCCAAGGGCGAAGCTTGCAGGCCGCGTGTATATTAGCAACATCTTGACTAAGGCACCGTCCGCTCCAGACTCAAGTGTATGGCGCGGGGCATTGGCATCGGTGACGTGGTTGCGATCACGGCCACGGTACGTAGGCGGGTCGCCGACGACCGTATCAGCGTCTCAATCCCCTCCTACAACTTCCCCATTCGAGCGTGGACAGCAAGTCCAAGGTCAAGCGAGGCCAGCAGATAGAGCTTGCCGGCGAGATCACGCGCATAGACGAGGAAGGCGGCAAGGTGACCATCGACATGGGACCGCTGGTGACGGTCGATATTGATAAGGTCAGGCTGGTCGAGAAGTACAGGCCGCCGAAGCGCGAGAAGCCGCTGCGTTGACATGGTGAATTAGCGGACAGCAAACAGGGGAATTCAGAGATTCCCGGTGTCGATCTAGACTCCAGGAATGGAAACGACGTTTGACGATCTTGCCAGCGCGATCAGGGGCCCCGGTGCAGACGTTTGGGCAGCCGTCCGCGTCTTGGCCATCGATCTGGCCGGGAAGCTTCTGATGGGGCCTTGCCATTGGCGTTGGCGCTGGAATGGCGCTGGCCGGTTAGATCGCTAACCCGCAAGATTCCACCCGGGCTCGGATTGCGCCCACGATCGCCAACTTGGCTTTATTCAGTCTTGAGGTTAATCACCCGCATCACGGCGACCACAGTCCCGTTGTTCGTAGCAGCCTCCTTCGTGCTACCCTTGCCGCAGCTCCATACATCGCCTTCCTTGGCTGTGAACTTCATATCCCCGGCCGTGACCTGCAGCTCGCCTTCAGTGACCGTGCAGACCATGTCGTCGGCCATGACATCCCCCAGCGGGCTAGATCCCTTTGGCTGATACACGACGTCTTCCATCGCGATTTTCTTGTACCCCTTGATATGGGAGTCTCGTGTTCCCAGTTCGACGAGCCGAACGCCGGGAAAAATCTCTTTGCCATCAGTCGGACCGTAGGTCTTGGCCGCTACCGGAGTCGGCAATGCAACCAATAGCGGGGTCGACAACGAGGTGGCACCAAGGGCGAGAGCATTACGTCGATTCATCTTCATAACATTATCCTCCCTGAGTTAATCCGCCCACAACTGGGCGAACCTGATATTTTACGCGCCCGTGCAGCCAAATAGTCAAAACACAATTGAGCAGGCCCATGCTCAGTATGGCCACCACGCCAGCGCAAGCGCGACACGAGCGGAAACGATGAACGCGAGCCAAGGCGCAATCATTCCAATGTGCCTCGTGGTCGTGTCGATTCCACCCCCCGGCCGGTCGATGGGACTGCGGGCTCCGGCCGTCATGCGTTCGACAGCCGATCGAAGGGCTTGGGACGTGAAGACGCCCACTGGCCGGTCAACAATCGCGATCGAGCCGGTCCTTGCGCTGTCGTCACTCATCATGGTCCGGGATGCGGTGCGAGCGGGGGTCGGCGCGGCGCGCCTGCCGGTGTCGCTGGTGAGCCATGATCTGGCGGACGGAACGCTGGTACATCGGGGGGATCTCGATCGGCCCGACATCGCCCTGTCAGGATCAAGAAAAAGAGGGAGACAGAGGTGGATTACCGTTGATCGCGTGTTTCGCTAACTTGAATGCAGCAATGGTGGCGAGCAGGATAGGCAGGCGGCCACGAACGCGCGCGCCGGTATGACCGGCTGGGTCGATCAGCTCGTCAGGCGTTGGGCTTCGGTTGAAATGGGTTTTGCAGTGTGAACGCATCGGGCAGTATTCCCTTTTCAACCTGATTCCAGCTAACCGGAGCCGCTATCGGAAAGCCGGGGCGGGCCCGTGGCGAATAGACCCCTACCGCCGTGTTGCCGCGCCCATTGCGGAGATAATCCAGAAAAATGCGCTTTGAGCGGGCGGCTGGCGCAGCCGACAAAAGGTAGCGATCGGGATGTTTGCTGACCAACTGTTGCGCCAGCTTGCGAGCATACTGCCGAGCGGCCTCGTGGGTGATCACAGCCTGCAGTGGCGCCATCACATGCACGCCTTTGCCGCCGGTCACCTTGGGCCAGCTATCGAGTCCTTCCGAACGCAGCATGTCGCGAAACGTTAGTGCGGTCTCGAGGACCATCTCCCATGCGACCCCTTGGCCAGGATCAAGATCGATGACAACACGGTCAGCATGCTCGATGTCGTCAACAGTTGCGTTCCAAGGGTGCAGTTCCACTGCGCCCATTTCGACCAGCCCAAGTAGGCCCTCGAGATCATCGACCCACAGCCTCACGCCTTCTCCGCCCTCGCGTTTCTGCACACGCAGCTGGTGCACGGAATCTGGAATGTCGGGCAGTTTGCCCTTGTGATAAAAAGTGGTGCCGTGTGAGTGGCGAACAAGCTTGAGCGGGCGCCGGCCGAGGTGGACAAGCGCCTTTTTCGCCACCTTCGTCCAATAGCTGATCAGCTCCTCTTTCGACGGCACGACGGCGTCGGGCAGCAGTTGCAGAATGTTCTCGCGTGGGACGCCGGAACTTTCTTTGGACGGATACGTCTTGCGGACCAATGGCGTGTAGGCTGGTAAGCTCAGATCATCCCGCAGCCCTTTGAACACGGCTTCGCGAAGCAGCCCGTCATCGGTGATCCCGCTATACTGGATTTCGGCCTCGACGGTCGGCTGTACCCAAGTCGCCTTGGGTTTGTCTATCGGTTCGGCGAGTGGAGATTTCTCAATGATCAGCGGGTCCAGCCGCTCGCGAACTTCCCGTGCATCGAGCAGAGTGTAGCCGCTCTGCGCCTTGCCGGCATAATGCACTCGGTTGCCTTTTCGGCGGCCGAGGTAAAGCGAGGCAATCCTGCGCGGCCTGGCGCCCAGTTTTTCAACGAAGGCGACGATCGGAAAATTGTCGCTCTTGACGCATTTGAGTTTGAGCCAGCTCTCCTGCCGGCCGGAGCGGTAAGGGGAATCCGCGCGTTTCGAGACAATTCCCTCAAGGCCCATTTCGCACGCGTGCGCGAACACAGTCGGGCCGTCACCTTCCAGATGATCGACATAGACGAGCGCTGAGGGCGCGTCTTTCAACAGACGTTGTAATGCCCGCTTGCGGTCGAGGAGTGGAGCGTCACGCAGGTCTTTGCCGTTGAGCTGGAGGAGGTCGAAGGCGTGGAAGACCAGCTTGGTCGACTCGGCCTTTCCAAGCTCCCGGCGTAGCGCCTGGAAATCCGGACGTCCGGTGGCGCCGAACACTGTCGCTTCGCCATCGATGATTGCCCGCTTCGCTTCTAACCTACCCGCAGCTCGGACGATTGGGCTGTATTTGTCGGTCCAGTCGAAGCCGTTGCGCGTGAACGCCTGCACCGCACCTTGCTGGATGATCAGCTCCGTACGGTAGCCGTCATACTTGATCTCGTGAATCCATCCGGTGCCCTTGGGCGGCTTCTCGACCAGCGTGGGCATTTGGAACGCGACAAACGACAGCCGGCCAGCGCCAAGCTCGGTAAGCATGCACCCGCACTCCAGACACTACAATTTGATTCAATATCGCTGGTCCGAATCGGTTCCGAAACAAAGGTGCCGGTTCAGGCGGAGTCAGCATTCTCCCCAAATTAACAATCTCTTGCCGAGCGCCAAAAGCCGCCCAAGGCGGCATCAGTGTTGGTGACGAGGTAGGCGATCACCCGTGACCAGCTAAGAGCCTTTCCGCCGCAAATCTCAAATGCGCGTTTTTTAGCCTTCCGTGACCGACAGCGTCTTTTCCCTAAAATCGCCCGCCCTATTTCGTCTCGACAGGTGGGCGGCTGCTTGCTGGACGAGTCCTTGCGGCGAGTACGGCATGTGCTTCGAGGTACCCCACATGAACTTCCACGATCGGCACCTACTGCGGTTGCGGGTGAACGGAGAGGACCACAGCCTTTCCGATCTCGATCCCCGCGTCACGCTGCTCGACCTGCTGCGCGAGCGGCTTCATCTGACCGGAACGAAAAAGGGATGCAATTTCGGCGAGTGCGGCGCCTGCACGGTGCATCTCGACGGGCGGCGTGTGAATGCGTGCATGATACTTGCCGTGTCCTGCGAGGGACGCGAGGTCACGACGATCGAAGGTCTGGGAAACGGCGATGCGCTTCATCCCGTGCAGCAGGCGTTCATCGATCATGATGGTTTCCAGTGCGGATTCTGCACGCCCGGCCAGGTGATGTCGGCGGCGGCGCTGATCGAGGAGGGACATACCGGCTCCGATGCCGAGATCCGCGAATGGATGAGCGGCAATCTGTGCCGCTGCTCGGCCTATCCGCAAATCGTCGAGGCGGTGCGCGCGGCGGCCGGGAGGGTGAGCCAATGACCCCATTCGTCTATGCGCGCGCCGACAGCCTGGGCGACACGATCGCGGCAGGTGCCGCGCCGGATAGCGCCTTTCTCGCCGGCGGCACCGAATTGCTCAACTGGCTGCGCCTTGGAATTGCCGAGCCGACGCGGATCATCGATATCTCCCGCCTCGACGGGCTGGATCAGATCGAGGCACTGCCCGGCGGCGGCTTGACGATCGGCGCGGTGACTCATCTCAACGACGTCGCGCAGCATGCGCTGGTCATGCGCGACTATCCGGTGTTGAGCCAGGCGATCCTCCACGCGGCGTCGCCGCAACTGAGAAATCTCGCAACGATAGGCGGCAATCTGCTGCAGAAGACGCGCTGTGCCTATTTCCGTGCCGAAGAGCAGCTGCCATGCAACAAGCGTCAGCTCGGCTCCGGTTGCTCGGCATTGCATGGCATCAACGACAATCACGCAATATTCGGCTGGACCAAGGATTGCGTCGCGACCCAGCCATCCGACCCGGCGGTGGCGCTGGCAGCACTCGATGCGGTCGTCGTCACCGCGCACCGCAGCGGCGGCCGGCGCATTCCGGCAGCCGAATTCCACCTGCTTCCCGACACGCGGCCCGAGGCAGACAATGTGTTGCAGCAAGGCGAACTGATCACGGCAATCGAGCTGCCGGCAGCGGCGCCGCGATCGGCCTACCTCAAGGTGCGCGAGCGCGAATCCTACGAATATGCCATCGTCTCGGCCGCCGCGGTGCTGGAGATGGACGGCCAAACCATCCGTCGGGCTGCCGTGGCGCTGGGGTCCGTCGCGCTGCGGCCGTGGCGCCTGAGCACCGCCGAGGAGCAGCTCGCCGGTACCGAACTCGGCGATCGCGAGGCGTTGAGCACCGCCATCGAGCAATCCTTCGCCGAAGCGCGTCCCTTGTCGCAGAACGCCTACAAGATCGAACTGGCCAAGACCGCCGCTTTGCGGGCGATCGAAAGAGCAGCGAGGATGCCGTCATGATGATCAGCCAGCCTGTTGCCCGCCCTGACGGCGGCGTCAAGGTTACCGGCCGCGCCCGCTATGCGGCCGACTATTTTGCTCCCGATCTGCTCCATGCAGTGCTGGTGACCGCGCCCGTTCCCGCCGGCCGCGTGACGTCGATCGCCGTCGACGATGCGCTCGCCGAGAAAGGCGTCGTGCGTGTGCTCACGCATGAGGACATGCCCAAATTCGGCCGGTTCGCATCGCCGAGGGCGGAGCCCGATACGCAGATGCAGCAGGCCGAAGGCCCGCCGGCGGCGCAGAGCTTCATGCCCATGCAGGGCAACGAGATACGCCACGAGGGCCAGCCGCTTGCCATTGTGCTGGGCGAGACGCTGGAGGCGGCGGAAGCCGGCGCCCGCCGCGTCGCATTGCGCTACGAGTTCGCCGAGCCGGAATTGCCAGCACCGCCGGAGTGGACCGCCATCGACAAGGCTGCGGTCGTGCCGAGGGAGAGCGGCTTTCTGTTCCTGGAGCCGACGTTTACGAAGGGCGAGGTCGACCGCGGGCTTAGCAACGCAGCCGCCATGGTCGAAGCCGTCTACCTGCAGCCGTCGCGCCATCACAACGCCATGGAGCCCTCTGCGACGCTCGCTGAGTGGAACGACGGAGAGCTGACGCTGCACGACGCCACGCAGCACGTCTATGGTGTCCGCCAGGTGCTTGCCGCCCGTTTGAATATCCCGGCCGAGAAGGTCCGCGTGATTTCCCGTCATACCGGCGGCGGCTTCGGCGGTAAGGGTTGGATCTGGCCGCATCAGGTGCTGGCCGCCGCCGCGGCGCGCATCATGCAGCGCCCGGTCCGGCTGGCGCTCAGCCGCGCCAATGCCTATTCCTGCCTCGGCTACCAGCCGCGCATGGCACAGAAGATCGTGCTGGCGGCGGACAGGTCGGGCAAGCTGACCGCCGTGCAACAGGACGTGGTCAACCTGACAACCGTGACCGACGATTTCGTCGAGTTCGCCACCGAAGCTTCGAAGGGTCTCTACGCCACGCCGGCCATGCGTCTCAGCCAGCGCGTCGAGCGCGCAAACGTCGCCATGCCGACGCCGCTGCGCGCGCCGGTCGAGGGTCCCGGCACCTGGGCCCTCGAAAGCGCGATGGACGAGCTCGCCCACCGCCTCGGCATCGATCCGCTCGACCTGCGTCTGATCAACCATGCGGACACGGATCCGGCCACCGGCCAGCCCTGGTCATCGAAGAAGCTGCGTGAGGCTTACGAGGAAGGCGCCCGCCTGTTCGGCTGGCGCGAGCGCCCGCGCAAGCCGCAACGCGACGGCGATTGGCTGATCGGCTACGGCATGGCGACCTGCAGCATGGGCTGTTTCCGCAACCCGACGCCTGCGGCCGAGGTCAGGTTGCGCAGGGACGGCACGGTGCTCATCCGCACCGGCACCCAGGACATAGGAACCGGAACACTCACCATCTTCCCGCAGATCGCAGCCGACGTGCTGGGCCTGCCGATGGAGAAGGTCGAGTTGGAAATGGGCGATACACAGTTGCCGGAGGCGGGTCCGACCTATGGCTCATCGTCGACCATGGGGGTGGGCGCGGCGGTGCTCGCAGCCGCCGAAGATGCACGTTCGCAGCTTGCCCGTCTTGCCAATCTGCTGCCCGACGAGGTCGAGATGCAAGACGGCCATATTCGCCGCAAAGGCGCTGCCGGCGGTCAGACGATCGCCGACGTGATGAGTCATACCGACATCGGCGAGATCATCGGGTCCGGCTCGTTCGATCCGGCGCAGCATGGCAAAGGCCTCGCCATGCGCACTTTCGGCGCGATCTTCATGGAGGTCGGTGTCGATCCGGGGCTCGGCCTGCTCAGGCTTCGTCGCGCCGTCGGCAGCTACAGCGCCGGCCGCATCGTCAATCCCCGCACCGCACGCAGCCAGATGACGGGCGGTATCATCTGGGGCTGGGGCATGGCGGCGATCGAGCAGAGCAGGCACGAACCGGTGCTTGGGCGGTTCCTGTCGAAGAACCTTTCCGGGGTCGCCATTCCGGTCAACGCCGACATTCCCGGCGATATCATAATCCACTTCGTCGACGAGGTGGACGAGCATGCCAGCCCGATCGGCGGCAAGGGCATCGGCGAGCTCGGCGCCACCGGCGTTGCCGCAGCGGTGGCCAACGCCGTCTTCGACGCCACAGGCAAGCGGATCCGGGAGTTGCCGATCACGCCGGAAAAACTGCTGTAGAAGGGCCGACCCGCGGAAGCGTCTGCTCGACGAGGTCGACGTAATAGCGCATCACCGTCGGCACGATCTCGTCGTTGAAGACGTAGCGGTCGCCGTGCAGGCCTTCGCCCGGGCCGACCTCGCCGGCACCGATCCACGCATAGCAGCCGCTCGCCTCACGGATCATGAAAGCGAAATCCTCGCAGCCGAGACTGGGGCTGAACTCGGTCAAGACATTCTCCCGGCCGACGGCGGAGGCGGCAGCCTCGAAGGCGCGGGT
>NZ_SUEG01000098.1 GCF_005063415.1 Mesorhizobium sp. | reverse complement strand
CGACACGACGGAATGCCCGGTCGCCGGGTTCTTGCCGCCATTGGCGAGGAAGCGGCCGGCCAGGGCCAGTTGCCGGCAGCTCATGCCGATCGCGCAATGGTGGAAATAGACGCCCAGCGCCAGTTCCGGCGCGTGATTGAGATTGCCGAACGATTTCATGTAATTGGCAAGCGCGAAATTGCGAAAGCCGGTGGCGCGTTCGGACGCGGCGACCTCGCGGTCGATGATGATCGTGTCGTCATCGGCCAGGAACTGGATGAAGCGCAGGATCTCGCCGATCGCCTCGCGCGGCTGATGGCCGGCGAGCAGGATGTCGGAGACGACGATGGCGCCGGCATTGATGAATGGATTGCGCGGAATGCCGTTCTCGTGCTCGAGCTGGACGATCGAGTTGAACGGATTGCCCGAAGGTTCGCGCCCAACCCGCTGCCACAGCGCGTCGCCGACATTGCCAAGCGCCAGCGTCAGCGTGAACACCTTTGAGATGCTCTGGATCGAAAACGCCTCGTCGGCGTCGCCCGCGGTCAGCACGCGGCCGTCATTGGTCACCGCGGCAATGCCGAATTTTTTCGGATCGATCTTGCCGAGCTGGGGAATATAGCTGGCGACGTCGCCGCGATCGGCACGCTCCGCCATTTCGGCGGCGACCTCGCGCAATGCCTGTTCAAGCTGGGGGACCTGTCCAAGTTGGGGCGCTGTTCAAGCTCCGGCATCGTCGTCCCCGCTACTTCAGCCAGCGTTCGATACGCGCCATCGCCTCGACCATGTCGTCGTGGCTGCCGGCGTAGGAAAAGCGCATCGTGCGATGGCCCTGCAGCGGATCGAAATCGCGGCCGGGCGTCGCCGCCACATGCGCCTCGGCCAACATCCGGCGCGCAAACGCCATGCTGTCATTGGTGTGCCTGGTGACGTCGCAGAAGGCGTAAAAGGCGCCGTCCATCGGCGCGGCAAGCGCAAAGCCGAGTTCCGGCAGGCAATCAAGAGCTCGCGGTTCCAGGCATAGCGCGCCTTCACCGCTTCCAGTTCTGCCGTCGCCTTGAACGCCTCGATCGCGGCAATCTGGGACAGCTCGGGCGGCGAGATGTAGAGGCTCTGGGCGATGCGCTCGACCGGCCGCACCAGTTCCTGCGGCAGCACCATCCAGCCGATGCGCCAGCCGGTCATGCAATAATATTTCGAGAAGGAATTGATCACCGTCACATCCGCGCCGAAAGAAAGCGCGGTCGTGTCGGGCGCCGCATAGGCCAGCCGGTGGTAGATTTCGTCCGAGATGACGGCGATGCCGAGCTCTTGCGCCGTCTTGACCAGCGCCTCGAGATCGCCGGCGGGAATGACCGCGCCGGTCGGGTTGGCCGGGCTGGCGAACAGCACGCCCTTCAGCGGTTTTTCGCGATGCGCGGCTTGCAGGTGCTCGGCATGGAGATAGGCGGCGCCGTCCAACTCGATCTCGGCGATGTCGATGCCGAGCGCGGCCATGATGTTGCGATAGGCAGGATAGCCGGGCGCAGCGATGGCGACGCGGTCGCCTGGATCGAACATTGCCAGGAAAGCGAGGTTGAAGGCAGCCGACGATCCGGTGGTGACGGCTATCCGCTCGGGCGAAACGTCAAGCCCGTAATGCTCGCCATAATGCGCCGCGATCGCCTTGCGCAGACCGGCGAGGCCCAGCGCGTCGGTATAGCCGATGCGGCCTGCTTTCAAGGCGATCGTCGCCGCTTCGCGAACCCCGGCTGGCGCCGGATCGGAAGGCTGGCCGACGGCCATGGAAACGACCGGCAGGCCCTTGGCTTTCAGCCGATTCGCCTCGGCCAGGATGTCCATGGCGTGGAACGGTTCGACCGCGCCGCGGCGCGAAAGCGAAACAACCATTTTTCAATCCACCACACTTGTCCGCACGAGCCGGCCATGCTGGCCGCGCCGCACAAATGCCCGATTGGTGTGGGGATCACAAGTTCGGTAAGTTTAGGCTGCCGACTTTTCATCCTTCGCCCACTCGTCTACCAGTGGACCTGCCATGTTGAGCCGACCCAAATCGACGATCGCCAGGACAGCGCGCGCCTTCGCGACGCTTTCGCTTGCGGCGGTGGTCGCCATCACCGGCTCGGTCAATGCCTTTGCGCAGAATGTGCCGGTGGTGCGCGATGCAGAGATCGAGGCGCTGGTACGCGATTACGCGCGGCCGATCTTCAAGGCGGCGGGCTTGTCGGGCGATGCCATCAACATCGTGCTGGTCAACGACCAGAGCTTCAACGCCTTCGTTGCTGGCCGTCGCCTGTTCATCAACACCGGCGCGCTGATGACGGCCGAAACGCCCAACGAGATCATCGGTGTCATCGCCCACGAGGCCGGCCATATCGCCGGAGGGCACCAGCAGAAATTGCGAGAACAGCTCGAGCGCGCCAAGACGATGGCAATCCTGGCGACGCTGCTTGGCGCCGGCGCCATGGTGGCCGGCGCCACCAGCAACAGCCGCGGCCTCGCCGGGGCCGGCATGGGCGTGATGGCCGGCGGCGGCGAGATGGCGCAACGCAGTATCCTCGCCTATCAGCGCACCGAAGAGATGACCGCCGACCGTTCGGCGATCACCTATCTCAATGCTACCGGCCAGTCCGGCATGGGCATGCTGAAGACTTTCAACCGTTTCCAAAACGCATTGTCGCTCTCGGGCGCGCAAGTCGATCCCTACAGGATCAGCCATCCGATGCCGCAGGAGCGTGTCGCCAATCTCGAAGTGCTGGTGAAGCAGAGCCCTTACGTCGACAAGGTCGACCCCCCTGCACTGCAGCAGCGCCATGATATGATGCGCATCAAGATCGCCGCCTATATGCAGGGACAGGCCGCGGCGGCGCGATTGATGCGAAAGAACCCCGGCAGCCTCGCCTCGCGCTATGGCGACGCGCAGATGACGTACCTTTTCGGCAATCTGGCGTCGGCGCTCACCAAGACCAACGCGTTGATCAAGGAACAGCCGAAAAATCCCTATTTCCAGGAATTGCGCGGCGATATCCTGATGAAGGCGAACCGGCCGAAGGATGCGGCGGACGCCTATGCCAAGTCGGTCAGCCTCGATCCGGCGCGATCCGGGCTGCTGCCGGTCTCTTACGGCCAGGCGCTGATGGCCATCGGCACGGCGGATTCGCTGAAGAAGGCGGTGGCGCAGATCAACACCGGCCTCGGGCGGGATCGCGAAAACGCCGCCGGATACCGCTATCTGGCACAGGCCTACGGGGAACTCGGCAACATCCCGGCCGCCGAGCTTGCAACCGCCGAAGGGCATTTCTATTCCGGCGACTACAAGAATGCGAAAATCTTCGCCATGCGGGCGCAGCAGAGCATGAAGCGGGGCGAGCCGGGCTGGCTTCGCGCGCAGGACATAATAAACTACGCACCATCAGGTAAGAAGAAGTGAACCTTTCGGACGCACGCTGCGACACAGCCAAACCGAGCGGACCCGAACACAGGCAAGAGGATCGAGGATCATGACCAAGGCAATTCTGCTGGGCACTACCGGAGTGGCAGCGGCCCTCGCCATGCTGGCGTTCGGCTTCGTCGCCGGCAATCCGCAGACGGCGAAGGCCGGCACGGCGCAGCTTGTCCAGATGGCATCCTCGGAAACCAAGCTCGACCGAACCGAAGTCGAAGGCATCGTCCGCGACTATCTCCTGAAGAACCCGGAAGTGCTTCTGGAGGCCCAGCAGGCACTCGAGGCCAAGCAGAAGGAAGAACAGCGCGTCGCCAGTCTCGGCGTCATCAAAGACGCCAAGGACCAGATCTTCAATTCCTCCTTCGACGGCGTTGTCGGCAACCCGAACGGCAAGGTCACCATCGTCGAGTTCTACGATTACAATTGCGGCTACTGCAAACGCGCCATCGACGACATGCGCGCGCTGACCAAAGCCGACCCGGACCTGCGTTTCGTGCTCAAGGAGTTCCCGATCCTCGGCCCGGATTCGCAGAAGGCGAGCGTCGTCTCGATGGCCTTCCATTTGATGAAGCCGGAGAAATACGGCGAGTTCCACAACGCGCTGCTCGGCGGCCAGGGGCGCGCCACCGAGGCGGCGGCAATCAAGGTGGCGCTGTCGCTCGGCGCCGACGAGGCGGCGCTGCGCGAAAAGATGAAGGACCCGAGCATCACCGAGGCCTTCTCCAAGACATATGATCTCGCCACCAAGCTCGCCATCACCGGAACGCCGTCCTATGTCGTCGGCAACGAGGTGGTGTTCGGCGCGCTTGGCCAGGAAGTGCTGGCCGAAAAGATCGAGGCGGCGAAGGCCGCGCTCTGATTAGCGTTCGGGTTTCGATCAGGCTGCGGGTTTCCGGCACGGGCCGTTTTCCGGCTGCTGTGGACGGCGAAAGAACGCACTTGCGCTCTTTTCGCCAGCGTCTATGCCCATTATAGAGGGTCCGGCGCGCCGGCTGAGCCGCGCCGGGAAAGGTCGGCATTTTTTGAAAACGGTTTTCGTCCTGAACGGCCCCAATCTCAACGCGCTCGGCAAGCGCGAGCCGGGCATCTATGGCGGCAAGACGCTTGCCGCGATCGCCGACGACTGCAAGCAGGCGGGTGCCGCACTTGGGCTTGAGATCGATTTCCGCCAGTCGAACCATGAGGGCGACCTCGTCGACTGGATCCAGGAGGCCGCCGACAAGGCCGCCGCAATCGTCATCAATCCGGGCGCCTACGGCCATACCTCGATCGCCATTCACGATGCCATCCGCGCTGTCGCGCCGCTGCCGGTCGCTGAGGTGCATCTCTCCAACATCCACGCGCGGGAACCATTCCGCCACGTCTCCATGGTCGCGCCGGTCGCCGTCGGCATGATCTGCGGGTTCGGGCCGCTCGGCTACACGCTGGCGCTGCAGGCGCTGGCTGCACGCCTATGACCGGCCAACAAACAGAAGGCTCGAAAATGTCGATAAAGAAGAACGGTGTTGACCAGCAGCTGATCCGCGATCTGGCGGGCATACTGAACGACACCAACCTGACCGAGATCGAGGTCGAGCTGGGCGATCTGAAGGTGCGCGTCTCGCGGCAGGCGCCGGCCGTCCATGCTGTCGCCGCAGCTCAGCCGGCTTATGCCCCGGCAGCCGCGCAGCCTGCGGCAGCGGCCGCCCCGGCGACGCCCGACGTGTCGAAGAACGCCGTCGCCTCGCCAATGGTCGGCACCGCCTACCTGGCACCGTCGCCCGACGCCAGGCCGTTCATCGAAATCGGCCAGAAGGTCAAGGAAGGCCAGACGCTGCTGATCATCGAAGCAATGAAGACGATGAACCAGATCCCCTCGCCGCGCGCCGGCACGGTGACGGCGATCCTGTTTGAAGATGCGCAGCCGGTCGAATATGGCATGCCGCTCGTCGTGATCGAGTAGAGCCGGGAACAGGCGAAAGATGTTCCAGAAAATCCTCATCGCCAATCGCGGCGAAATCGCCCTCAGGGTGCTGCGCGCCTGCAAGGAACTCGGCATCCAGACGGTGGTGGTGCATTCGACCGCCGACGCCGACGCCATGCATGTGCGTCTCGCCGACGAGAGCGTCTGCATCGGCCCGCCGCCGTCGCGCGACAGCTATCTCAATATCCACCAGATCGTCGCCGCCTGCGAGATCACCGGCGCCGACGCGGTGCATCCCGGCTACGGTTTTCTGTCGGAGAACGCCAAGTTCGCCGACATCCTTGCCGCGCACAACATCACCTTCATCGGCCCGACCGGCGACCATATCCGCATCATGGGCGACAAGATCGAGGCCAAGCGCACCGCAAAACGCCTCGGCATTCCCGTGGTGCCCGGCTCCGACGGTGCGGTCACTGAGGACAAGGAAGCCAAGCGCATTGCCGCCGCGATCGGCTACCCCGTGATCATCAAGGCGTCGGCCGGCGGCGGCGGGCGCGGCATGAAAGTGGCGCGTAGCGAGGCCGACCTCGAGGTGGCGCTGCAGACGGCACGCTCGGAGGCGGGTGCGGCCTTCGGCGACGACGCCGTCTATATCGAGAAATATCTGCAGAAGCCGCGCCATATCGAAGTGCAGGTGTTCGGCGACGGTGCCGGGCGCGGCGTGCATTTCGGCGAGCGCGACTGCTCGCTGCAGCGCCGCCACCAGAAGGTCTGGGAAGAAGCGCCCTCGCCGGCGCTCAATGCCGAGGAGCGCGCGCATATTGGCGGCGTCTGCGCCAGGGCGATCGCCGATCTCGGCTATTCCGGCGCCGGCACCATCGAATTCCTCTATGAGGACGGCGAGTTCTATTTCATCGAGATGAACACGCGCCTGCAGGTCGAACATCCGGTGACCGAGGCGATTACCGGCATCGATCTCGTGCACGAGCAGATCCGCGTCGCCTCGGGCGGCGGGCTTTCGGTGCGCCAGGAAGATATCCGCTTCCACGGCCATGCCATCGAATGCCGCATCAATGCAGAGGATCCGCGCACCTTCACCCCGTCGCCGGGCACCATCACCCATTTCCACACGCCGGGCGGCCTCGGCATCCGCGTCGATTCCGGCGTCTATTCCGGCTACAAGATCCCGCCCTACTACGACAGCCTGATCGGCAAGCTGATCGTGCACGGCCGCAACCGCGTCGAATGCATGATGCGGCTGCGGCGCGCGCTCGACGAATTCGTCGTCGACGGCATCAAGACGACGCTGCCGCTGTTTCGCGACCTCGTCGGCAACGCCGACATCGCCAATGGCGACTACGATATCCACTGGCTGGAAAAATACCTGGCCGAAGGCGAGTGATACAGGGGCGAAGCGATGACCCGTCCCTACGCACCCGGTTATCGCATCCCGACCGACCTTTTGCTCAAAGCCTATGCCTCCGGCGTCTTCCCGATGGCCGAAAGCGCCAATGACCCCGAAGTGTTCTGGGTGCGGCCGGAGACGCGCGGCATCATTCCGCTCGACGGGTTCCACATACCGAAAAGTCTGAGAAAGACGATCCGCAAGAACCTGTTCGAGTTCCGCATCGATTTCGACTTCGAGGCGACGATCGAGGCCTGCGCCGAAAGGCGCGAGGAACGTCGGTCGACCTGGATCAACGCGCCGATCCGCGAAGCCTATATCGAGTTGCATCGGATGGGCCATTGCCATTCGGTCGAGGCCTGGCACGACGACCGGTTGGTCGGCGGCCTCTACGGCGTATCGCTTGGCCGCGTGTTCTTCGGCGAGAGCATGTTCGCCAGGGAGACCGATGCGTCAAAGGCCTGCCTGGTTCACCTCGTCGAACGCCTGAAGGCGCGCGGCTTTGCACTGCTCGATACGCAGTTCACCACCGAGCATCTGAAACGCTTCGGCGCAATCGACGTGCCGCGCGGCAAATACGAGAAGATGCTGGCCGAGGCGCTGAAGGGCGAGGCTGTGTTTTTTCCGTGACCTAGAACGGTTCATCGTTTCGAACCGGTCTATCTCTTTGTTTTGACGCAATTTCGGACGGAAAACCGTTCACACTTTTCCTGGAATTGCTCTAGCGGCCGGTTGGCGTTTTGCTGCCGTCACAGCGGCGTCTGTGCGTGGAACATCATTTTCCAGCCATTGACGCGGTGGACATAGCCGGTGCTGACCAGCGCCGCATAGGCTTCGCCATCTTGCCGCGTCGCACGCGCCTCGTAGGTCAGCATGACGATGTCGCTGCCCGGCTCGATGATGCCTTTGAGGTCGATGTCGAGATCGCGCCAGCGGTTCGGGTCCGTGGCAGTTGCGGCCAGATCGGTATTGCTCATCACCCGCGCCATCTGCGGGAAGGCCACCAGGCATTCGATATCGGCATTGGCCTTGAAATAGTCGGCACCGCCGCTCCAGAATCCCCTTTCGATGTCGAGAAGTTCGTTCTTGTTGGCCATCATCATGGCAAGCTCCTCCGTAGAGAGGCACCAACGCTTGGGCAACACGGCGGTTCCGCAAGGCGCGGTATCCGCTGCCGCACTGACAGATTCTAGTTGGTTTTGGGGGCAGCCGGTGCCGGCACGTCGGACTTCTGCTTGCAGCCCTTCAGCCAGATATCATAGACGGCATGCTCGACGGCGTTGATCCCGGGGCTTTCGGCAAACATCCAGCCGGTGAAGATACGGCGTATTTTCCGGTCGAGCGTGATCTCGTCGACCTCGACGAACGAATCCGTCTTCGGCTCTTCGTTTTCGGGCCGCGAATAGCAGATGCGCGGCGTCACCTGCAAAGCGCCGAACTGCACCGTCTCGTCGATGTAGACATCGAAGGTGATGATACGGCCGGTGATCTTGTCGATGCCGGCGAATTCAGCGACGGGATTGGTGATGCGCTCGGATACTGCGGGTGCTGCAGGCGCCACGGACGCGTCCGGTGCAGGCGGCGCCAATTCCTGCGCAGCAGCAAGCACCACCATAGAAGCGAGAACGACCGCGGTTAATCCGCCCGTCAAAATTCGGCTGAACATGCTCATGCAAGGTCCGGTGGTTTGCGCCCGGGTGATTCTCTTAATGCCAAGGCTAGTTGCTGCTGTCGGATCAGCAAACAGCTAAACGGCAATTGTGGCGACAAAGGACCGCCCCCTGGGGGCCGCGCCCTTGGGGACCGCGCTCGTGTCGCGGCAATCGATCACGAGCCAGGCGTCCAGGCGTCGTAGTCGCCCGTCACCTGCGGACGATGCTGGTTGGTCAGCACCGAGCCCTTCGGCCGATAGGCTGCGGGGCTGCCGGTGAGGTTCGGCACATGCGGCTTTTGCCACTCGCGTGGCTTGTAGTCTTCGCTTGGCGGCGCAACGTCGACACGGTGATGGATCCAGCCATGCCAGCCGGGCGGAATCGCCGAGGCTTCCGAATAGTCGCGGTAGATGACCCAGCGACGGGTGCGGCCTTCCGAATCGACGCCGCCCTCATAGTAGACGTTGCCGACCTCGTCCTGCCCGACCTTGTTGCCATGCCGCCAGGTGTGGAAGCGCGTTCCCAATGTCTGGCTGTTCCACCAGGTGAAAAACTGCAGAAGGAAAGTTTTCATCCAAATCCTCGTGGCAAGTCCTTGTAGCAAGTCCTCGCGGCGGCTGCGGCGCCTGTTCCTGCTTATGGCGTCACGGCATTGCGAAGGCAAGGGTCTTGCCGCAACCGACGAGCAAATGGCTGGCGGTAAAGCGAAACGTTCATGCGATTTTCGCGTCCGCCCGAAGCAGATGAAATGGGTTGTTGGCGACCTTACGCAGCGTTATTCTAGGAGTTGATGCTTCGTTGCCTCAAGGACGGCAAATGAGAGGGGCTCATGTCATCGCTGGCGGGCACGGCCGGTCGCGCATTGCCGCAGGTCGTTGAGGCGATCTACGATTCGATTGCCGACGTCGACCGCTGGCAGGCGACACTCGAGGCCATCTGCAGCCTGGCGGAAGGCCAGCTTGCCATGCTCGCCGTCATCGACACGATCAACAGCTCCGCGCGGTTTTCGGTGTCCTGCGGCGATCCCGCAGTTCTTGAGCCGTTGAAGCATGACTACGGCTCGCAAGTGCCGTTCTATGCGGCGGTTCCCTGGAGATCGACGTGCCGTTCACCGTCGATTCGATCTACGCCCTGCAAGGCCCGGATACGCGACAGAGATGGCTCGAAAGCCGCATCGTGCGCGAATGGGTGCAACCCAACCGCCTGGACGATTTCTTCTGGGTGGCGTTGATGAAGCGGCCGACCCGGATCGGCACGCTAATGGTGGTGACCGACAAGGACAGGCGCCAGATTTCCCGCGAGGATCTCGAGCTTGTCTGCCTGCTGGCGCCGCATGTGCGGCGCGCGGTGACCATCGGCGACCTGTTCGAGGCCGAGCGGCGCAAGGCCGAAATCTTCCGCTCCATCATCGAAAGCCTCGACCATCCGGTGCTGATCGTCGCCGAAGACATGACCATCATCTTCGCCAACCCGTCAGCCGAAGCGCTGCTCGCCGAAAACATTTCGGTTGCTTGCGTGCGCGGCCAGCTTTCATTCACCTATGCCAACGCCAACGCCGCAATCGGCCGCGCCGTCCAGCTCGGAACGCGCGACGAATTCGCGCTCGGACCTTGCGGCATCAACATTCCCCTGGCCAAGACGGCCGTTCCGGCGGTGGCCCATGTGATGCCGCTGGCGCGGCATGAAATCTCGGCGCGCATCTCGCAGCGCGCCGCCGCAGCGATCTTCATCGCGGCGGCCGGTTCGGCACCAATCCCGGCGCTTGAAGCCATTGCGGCGCTGTTCGGGCTGACCGCGGCAGAAAGGCGCGTCGCCGGTCACGTTGCCGCCGGCCTGACGCGAAAGGAAATCGCCGCCGCCGCCGGCGTCTCGGACGGCACCGTCAAGTCGCAGTTGGCGACGATCTTCGACAAGACCGGTACAGGTGATCAGCGCGAGCTCGAACTCTTGATGCGTGAATTGTCGCCGCCCTTGCGCTCCAGTTGATTTTGCGCAGGTTCCCCGGACCGGCAGCGGTCCAAAAGACTCGGCCGGCAAGTTTTTCAAGCCCTTGAGACCATCGTCCGCAAAATCTGCGAAACGAAACCGGCATCGTTGCAATTCGGCCAAAATCATGGTGCGGTCGTTCGCGGTCCAGAAACGCGGCACTATGCTCGGCTGGAATGAAAATTGTTTCTGGCACGGATCTCGATCTTTGACACCGACATCTACCGAGCGGCTGCTCCCCTACCTCTTTCTGCTTGGGCTGATCGCAATCGCGGTCGCTTTCCGGCCACTGCTGCCCGTCGACGAAACGCGATATCTCAGCGTCACCTGGGAAATGTATCTGAGCGGACAGATCTTCGTCCCGACGATGAATTTCGCGCCCTATCTGCAGAAGCCGCCACTGCTGTTTTGGCTTATCGACCTTGTCTGGACCGTTTTCGGCGCCAGCAGGCCGGCGGCGATGTTGGTCATCTTCGCCGCCTCCTCGCTCGTCATCTGGCTGACGACGGCTTTGGCAAAGACCCTGTTTCCGGGCCGCGACGACATCGCGCGGCGCATCCCCTGGCTGGTCGCCGGAAGCAGCGTGTTCGTCATCTATTCGACACTGATCCTGTTCGACCTGCTGCTGACGGTCTTTGTGCTCGCCGCGCTGTTGTCGTTGGTTGCCTTTGCCCGGAGCGGCAACCGCTGGCAGGCCGTTCTGGCCGGGCTGTTCATCGGCATGGGCGTGCTGACGAAAGGCCCGGTGGTGCTGATCCATATCGGCGCGCCCATCCTGTTCTACCCGTTCTGGCGCGACCGGCGGGCGGGACTGGCGACACCGAACTTCCTCGCTGGAGTGGGCCTGGCAGTGCTCGCCGCGCTGATTCCGGTGGCAATCTGGCTGGTGCCGGCGACGATCCTGACAAAAGGCAATTTCGTCTATGATCTCGTCTGGAACCAGTCGGCGGGACGTGTCACCGGCAATCTACGCAATTCGCACGGCCGGCCGTTCTACTTCTATCTGCTGCTGCTGCCGGTCATGTTCATACCGTGGATCTTCATACCCGAGGTGTGGCGGCTGAAGCTGCGCACGCGGATACGCAGCCTGATCGAGACGAAGTCGCCGGATCTGCGCGCCTTACGCCTGCTGTCGTTCTCGTTCGTTGCCGTGTTTCTGGTATTCAGCGCGATATCCGGCAAGCAGCCCCACTATGTCGTGCCGATGTTGCCGTTCGTGGTCATCCTGTTCGGATATTTCATGGCGGAGATCCCGCTCGCCAGGCTGAAGAGCTCGGCCGTGGTCATGCTTGTCATTTTCGGCATCGGCCACGCGGTGGCATCGGCAACCGCGTTCAAACGCTATGACCTGACGCCGCTCGCCAACTTTATCGACGAGCGAAAGGATGCGGACTGGGCCGTGGCTTTCGACTATCAAGGCGAAGTCGGCTTCCTGGCCCGGTTGCAAAGGCCATTCGAAAGCACCGACAAACCGGAAGAATGGCTTGGCTCGCATCCCAGCGGCTATGTCATCGACAAGGTTTCCAAGGATCCGGGCTCTGCAGGGCAAATCGCGTTCCGGCTTCGCGTCGAACGCGGTTATCTCGTCGTGCTGAAGGGACAGCATTGACGATCGTCACCAGTACGCGAGTTCGTCCCCCGCGCGGGAGATGAAGGCGTCGCTGCTTCGTGGTTCCATCGCTCGATAGAACCGGGAGGTATTCATGCGCAAGCTCATCTCGACGATGCTTTTTGTCTTATCGCTCGCTGTGGCCGGCCTTGCCGCCGATCCGGCATGGAGCTTCAAATGTCAGTCCGGAACGATTGGGCAAGGCAGTTGCTCGTGCTCCGGGACCGCAGACTGCACCGACATGCGGCATTCCAAAATGTGCAAGGGCGACCTGAACTGCGGTTCGGGCAAATGCTCCTGCACGGCCGCATTGGTAGTCGACCCAGGCCCGAAAACCCCCAAGCCGAAGGTCGTCGCGCCGAAGGCGACAACCGAAGGCGCCGTGAAGCAGTAGCCATCCGATCCGAAAGGACGGCGGCGGCTCAACGTCGCTGGGCCCGCCCGATGTTTCGCGGTTCATCCCCCGTGCGGGCGATGAACCGCCATCGAAGAAATGCTGCTGTCTAGCCGGAGGGTGGTTTCCAACGACAGAGCGAGGATACCATGTTGAAAACCTGCACGATGCTGTTCTTTTGCCTGATGGCGGCCACCGCGGCCGCCCAGCCGCCGCCTTCGGGGCCGCCGATTCCCAGTGCGGCACTTGCCCCATGCAACCCCGCACAATCGAACAAGCCCTGCAAAGCTGAACTCGGCGTGTTCCTAATCACCAACACCGTCCGCAACCTGGCGCAAGCCAAGGTCGACGCCACCAACGCACAGCTGGCCGCCCAGGGACGATCGTCGCGCGCATCGATCGAATCGCTGAAGCAATGGCGGCCGTCGCGCTTTGCGACGCAGATGCTGAACCAGCCGAACAGCTGGTTTGTCAAAGTTCCTTACATCCTGACCATCAAAGTCTCGATCCCGGTGACCTCCGACCGTCACATCGGCATTCCCATAGACGTCAACGTCTTCTGCAGCGGCTGGCAGACCGATTCCAGCCAGGTCATCATCCGCTCGCAACCCGGCCCGGCGAGCTTCGAGGGCGGCAACATCCTCGAAGACGTTTTCAACGTCGGCAATTACATCGACGCCCAGGTACGCAGCTCGTTTTCGGCACCCCTGCCGGTGACGACGCCGGTTCCGAATTCGAAATGCTCGGCCATAGACGGCTCCGATGCCGGCACGCAGGCCACCGACGATGATCTCATCTTCTGGACGGTGCCGCGACGCAACCTGGTGGTGACGGACGCCATAGCCAAGCCGACGATAGAAGTGACCTTCGACAGCCTCACACGCCTGCCAGCCCGCGACTTCCACAACAATGTCGTCTATGCGGAATCCGAGGCCATAAACCTCCACGTCTACGCCAATGAGGATGGCCTCCAGAAGGCGCTGACGATGCGCGAAGGCGATGTGGCTGCGCTGAACCTTCCCGCAGTACGGCTCGACGCGCGAAAATACGATTCGCTGGTCGTCATCGGCAATGTCGATCAGCCGCCGAACGATCCCAGAGACAGCGCCTTCGCAGTTGCGGCCAAGACTGCGGGATTCGGCGCCGGTTCCAAGATCATGCAGATCCCGAAGTGGTATTCGAGGCCGCCGGACCAGTTCAATCCCAAGCCTACATGGATCAGAGTTCCGGGCTACGAGCTGCACTATACGGTGCGCTATCTCAACAGCGGCGGGCTGGCCGTCGATGGTGGAACCAATACGGTCCGGCCTCCAAAAGTCGCCGTTCCGAGAAAGACGCTTATCAAGCCGAAAACGCCCTGACGCGGCCGCTCGCGGATGACGGCGGCGGTTCAGACCGCTGCCGCCGTCCCCCGCGCGGCCGATGCGGCAGCGCCGGCTTCATGGCCTGATCTTGCGGGAACAAACGCGCCGCTGCGCCACGAGCGAGCGGCGCCATCGATGGAGACAAGCGATGCTGCACCTTACCCACACCATGCCCGCCGCCCGGATCATTGCGGCAATCTCGCTGCTTGCCTTCCCGAACTTCCTGCCGCCGGTCACGAGCCCGGCGAACGCGCTGCCGGTAAGCCAATCCTGCAGGATCACCACGTATTACAAGACTGCGGCAAAGGCGACGGAGGTTGGCGTGCGCTCGACGTGCCAGGGCGTCAAAAAATGGGGCGTCACCTCGAAATATTACGAGGTCCAAAAGATCGAAGCCGCCACGCCCCCGCACACGTCGGGTGGCGGCGGCAGCCTGCCGTGCGAGTTTCTCGCCGCCGGCTGCTCCAACCTGCCTGAGAAACGCAACTGAGCGTCAGGCGAACGAACTAGCCGATCGCCTTCTCCAAAACCAGCGCCGGCAATCCCGAGGCGCCGCCGCAATCGGCCGTGTTGCCGGCGGGCAAGAACCCTCTCGCACGGTAAAAGGCGATGGCCGGAGCATTTGCTTCCTCGACCTCGACGCGCAGCGTCCGGGCCTCCGGAAAGCTGGCCTCGATCTCGTCCAGCAGCGCCTGGCCGATGCCTTGCCTCTGCCAGGCCGGATGCACGTAAAGCTGGTTCAGCATGACGATCCCGGGATCCGTGGTGGCGGCGGCGAAGGCCATGCCGCCGATGCTCTTGCCGTCGTCGGCGAGCAGGAACTCCGAGTTCGGCCGCGTCAGCCGGGCTTTGAGTGCGGCAATCGAATGCCATTCATCGGTGATTTCGGTGACCCGCGCCGCGCCGTAGATGGCGTCATAGGTGGCATGCCATGTCTCGACCAGCAATGCGCGCACCGCCGCAAGATCGCGCTCGCTGGCGGTACGGACGAACATCCTACTCGATCCCGAGCCTGGCCTTGACCAGCTCGTTGACCGCCTGCGGATTGGCCTTGCCGCCGGTCGCCTTCATCACCTGGCCGACGAACCAGCCGGCCATGGTCGGCTTGGCGCGCGCCTGCTCGACCTTGTCCGGGTTGGCCGCGATCACCTCGTCCACCGCCTTTTCGATGGCGCCGGTATCGGTGACCTGCTTCATGCCGCGGCTTTCGACCAGCTGACGCGGATCGCCGCCCTCGTTCCAGACGATCTCGAACAGATCCTTGGCGATCTTACCGGAGATGGTGCCTTCCTTGATCAGATCGATGACCGCGCCAAGCTGGTTTGGCGAAACAGGAGCGTTTTCAATATCTTTGCCGGCCTTGTTCAAGGCCCCCAGGAGGTCGTTGATGACCCAGTTGGCGGCGAGCTTGCCGTCGCGCCCGGCCGCCACCTTCTCGAAATAATCGGCAATCGCCTTTTCCGAAACCAGGATCGAGGCATCGTAGGTCGACAGGCCGAGCGAGGTGATCAGCCGCGCCTTCTTGGCGTCCGGAAGTTCCGGCAGGTCCTTTGCCAGCGCGTCGACATAGGCCTGGTCGAATTCCAGCGGCAGAAGATCGGGATCGGGGAAATAGCGATAGTCGTGCGCTTCTTCCTTGGAGCGCATCGAGCGCGTCTCGCCCTTGTTGGGGTCGAACAGCCGCGTTTCCTGTTCGATCCTGCCGCCGTCCTCGAGGATGGCAATCTGCCGGCGCGCCTCATAGTCGATGGCCTGGCCGATGAAACGGATGGAGTTGACGTTCTTGATCTCGCAGCGCGTGCCGAATTCACCGCCGGGCCGGCGTACCGAGACGTTGACGTCGGCGCGCAGCGAGCCTTCGTCCATATTGCCGTCGCACGTGCCGAGATAGCGCACAATGGTGCGCAGCTTGGTGACATAGGCCTTGGCTTCATCGGCGGAGCGCATATCCGGCTTGGAGACGATCTCCATCAGCGCCACGCCGGAGCGGTTGAGATCGACATAGGACATCGTCGCATGCTGGTCGTGCATCGACTTGCCGGCATCCTGCTCAAGGTGCAGGCGCTCGATGCCGACCTCGATGTCCTCGAATTCGCCCTGCCGGTCCGGGCCGACCGAGACGATCACCTTGCCCTCGCCAACGATCGGCTGCTTGAACTGCGATATCTGGTAGCCCTGAGGCAGGTCGGGATAGAAATAGTTTTTCCTGTCGAAGACCGATTTGTGGTTGATCTCAGCCTTCAGGCCCAGCCCGGTACGGATCGCCTGCTTGACGCATTCCTCGTTGATGACCGGCAGCATGCCGGGCATCGCCGCGTCGACCAGGCTGACATTGGCATTGGGCGCAGCGCCGAAAATGGTCGAGGCGCCGGAAAACAGCTTTGCCTGCGAGGTCACCTGCGCATGGACCTCGAGGCCGATGATGATCTCCCAGTCGCCGGTGGCGCCGGGAACCAGGCGCTTGGCGTCGGGCGTGCGGGTATCGATAATGCTCATAAGGGCCTGCATATTGAAATTGCGGATATGCGAGAACGCATATTTTGATGTGCAACTTCGCTAGTGCAAACCGCCAAAAGAGACAAGCGCAAAGCCGCAGGCGCCGACGCGGCACAGGCCCGCACCTGCCGCGATGGACTGCTATAGCAGCTTGAAAAAATTCAATAGCCGGCAACCCGGCCGCGTCGCCTCATGCCGTGGCGATGTAGGCCCTGATCTCCTCGGCCTCCCGCTCGACATCCTCGATGCGCCGCTTGACCACGTCGCCGATCGACACGATGCCGTCGAGCAGCCCGTTCTTTTCCACCGGCAGATGGCGAAAGCGGCCCTTGGTCATGATCTCCATGACCTCGTTGACGGTGTGGTTCTCATTGCAGATCTTCACCTTGGGCGTCATCGCCGAGCGGATGGCAAGATCGAGCGCCGCGGCCCCCTCCTTGGCGAGGACCCGCACCACGTCGCGCTCGGAAAGAATGCCGACGATCTTGTGGTCGCCGTTGGTGATGACCAGCGCGCCGATCCTGTGTTCGGAAAGCATGCGGATGGCTTCGCTGAGCTTTTCGTTCGGCCCGAGCGTCACCACGTCGTGGCCTTTTGCCTCGAGAATTGCCTTAACAGTCATGGCGTCCTCCTCTGCATTTCCTGCCGGCTCCTGCCCTGGCCGGCTTTCCCTGGGATGAACATGGTGCGCCGCGATCGGCTGCATTTCAAGTGCGGAGGTCTCAGGTCTCCGGCTCGTCCGCCTGCCGGGGTGCATGCTCCCGCCGATCAAAAAACCGCAGGCCGAAGAAGCCGGCAAGAAAGCCGCCAATATGAGCTTCCCAGGCGATCTGGCCGTCGATGCCGGGCGCGAGGCCGAAGAGGCCGGTCGCGAGGTTGATCACCATCCACATGGCGAGAAAGGTGACGACGCCGCGCGAGCGCAGCACCGCCGCCATCGGCAAAGGCCGGCCGGCGAAGGCGGCCTTGCCCGACGAGCGGTCGATGCGGAAGCCATAGCGCGCCGCCGCGCCCATCATGCCGGAAATCGCGCCGGAGGCGCCGACCAGCGGCGCCTCGCCAAGCGGATGCATGGCCCAGAACAATGCCACCGCCGCCAGTCCGGTCGCGGCGAAGAACAGGCTGAAGCGCAGCGCGCCGAAGCGGTTGGCCAGCGGAGAGCCGAAGGCCGCGAGCCACACCATGTTGATGGCAAGATGGGCAAAGCCGCCATGCAGGAAGGCATACGTAAAGGGCCGAGAAAACAGGAACCAGTCGAAGCCGTATTGGCCAGTGTAGAGAACAGGAATGAAGGCCCCGTCGTACAATAGTATCAGCTGCTGGTCTTGGCTAAGCACATACTGCTGCATCAGAAAGACGCCGACGCAAATGCCGATCACCGCCAGCACGACGGGCGGCAGGTTGAACACCGGTTCGCGGCGCTCCGGTTCGCGGGCGACAGGCCCGCCCTCGCCCTGCTCGATCTCCGACGGGCTTTCTGGATCGCTCATATGGCTTGCACTCAGTCGCTGGATTGGACTTCGCGAGCATGTAGATCACGGCCAACCGAATCACAAACGACGAATCAGCAGCCCCGAATCAAAAAGAAGCCGTCCAAGGTTTCCCTTGAACGGCTGGTCGAGCCCCCTTGCTCCCCCGAACTCTTGACTGAAGTGCTGCCGATCGTCGCAAAACGACCGCTTCTGGAGTGGTTTTGGTGTGCCACAGGGCTGGCATGCGCGCAACGTAAACCAGTTGTTAACCTTAACCGCCCCGACCCGTGAACAAGTATTAACGATGCTGGCACGCATCCTGCTCCGCAACGCATGTAGGTCTTCGGAGGGCGCCCTTCTGTTCACCGATGGGACATCAGAAGACAGAATGCGCGGAGCAGCATTAGCATGAACCAGACCGGATCGATCACGCTGTTCCATTATTGGAACCGGTTGCGTGACGGACGCCCTGCCCCGAAGCGCTCGGAAGTCGAACCCGCCGACATCAAGTCGCTGCTGGCCGACACGTTCATCCTGGAAAAGGACACGCGCGGCGAAGCGGTGTTCCGGCTGGCCGGCACCAGGCTCTGCGCGGTCTATGGCCGCGAACTCAAGGGGTTTTCATTCCCTTCGCTGTGGCGCGAGAAGGACCAGCGGCTGATTTCGAAGCTGACCGACGGCGTCTTCGACCTGAAATCGGTGGCCCTCATCACCTATGAGGGTTTCAGCCGCACTGGTCGCTCCAACAGGTTCGAGCTGCTCGCGCTGCCGCTCGACGGCGGGGTCGAGAGCCCGCGCTGCCTCGGCGTGATAAGCACCGTCGAAAAGCCTTTCTGGCTGGGTGCCGACCCGGTCCTCGACGCCTTGATCGATTCGATCCGTGTCGTCGATCCCGACAAGGAGCCGATGTTCCTGAAGAACCGGCCGGCGATAGAGGTTCCCTCGCTCGCCCCATCGGAATTCGACCCGCCCGAGACGATTTCGGCGCTCGGCCAGGCCCGCCGCATCCGTCACCTGGTCGTCTTCGACGGCGGACGCGAGGAATGATGCCCAAAGATTAAAGCAACAGCGCCGGGCTTTCCCCTTTGTTAACCTGCTTTGTTGTAGTTTTCCGCTGAAATTCCCCGCATCCATGCGCGGAATGCCGAACGGGGTATGGCAGTGATGAGGTCAGCGGCGGTCGACCATGCGCCGTCCCAAGCTGAAAGGCGTAACTTTCAGCGCGTCCGCGTGAAGATTTACGGACGCTTCATGCTGGAAGACCGCACCGAACATCCCTGCCAGGTGGTCGACATGTCGCCCGGCAACGTTGCGCTGCGCACCGAGCGCGCCGGCCTGGCTGGCGAAAAGGTCATTGCCTATATCGATCACATCGGCCGCATCGAAGGCGTCATCACGCGCACCCTGCAGGATGGCTTTGCGATGACCGTCATCGCGTCGGAGCGCAAGAGGGACAAGCTCGCCGCGCAACTGACCTGGCTTGCCAACAAGCACGAGCTCGACCTGCCGGAAGACCGCCGCCATGAACGCGTCGCACCGCGCAACCCGACGAGCGTGCTGCAGCTTGCCGACGGACGGCAGTACCAGTGCCGCATCATCGACCTGTCGCTGTCTGGCGCGGCGATCGAGATCGACGTCAAGCCGGCCATCGGCGTCCAGGTGACGCTGGGCACCATGCGCGGCCAGGTGGTGCGCCATTTCGAAGATGGCATCGCCATCGAGTTCGCCGTCATCCAGCGGCCCGAAACACTCGACACCGAACTCAGCTCGTCCTGACAGCCAAAAACGAAACGGTCCGTTTTTTGAAGGCAAATCGCGTCAAGCAATGATGGGGTGATACCGCAGCAGGCGCCGTCGGCGAAACTGTCGATCTCCCCCTTGCGGGCAGGGGAATCGCATATGGCGATTTTGGGGTTGAGTTTAGGCTGAGAAAGGATTCTTTGGAGAGGCAGTTGAGCGAAGGAGCGACTGCCATTTCCTGCCTTGAGAGCTACTTTGGCGCGGTGCCTGATCCACGCGCGCCCAACGCCACGCACCGGCTTGGCGACCTGATCGTGATGATGATCGCAGCAAGCCTGTGCGGCGCCAGCAATGCGACGGAATTTGCCCTGTTCGCGCAGGAGCGCAAGCAGGCGCTGTCGCGGCTGATCGACTATGACGCAGCTCCCAGCCACGACACCTTCTCGCGGCTGCTGCGCCTGCTCGACCCGGAGGCCTTCGGTCGCGCCTTTGCTGCCTTTGCCGCAGCTTTCGCCCGAGCCA
>NZ_SUEG01000097.1:6561-20168 GCF_005063415.1 Mesorhizobium sp. | reverse complement strand
AGAACCTGGCCCATAGCGCATCCCTTGATTCGGAGGACAAGGATGCCCCATCAAAATCTGGGATCAAACATCTAAGTCAGTGCGTCCCGCTTATGTCGCAGTCTCGTTTGGACAGGATGGGGTCAACCACGCCGGGGAGCGCGCGTGCCATGGTTGCGCCTGAGGTGATGGTGCGGTGCCGCATTCAACGTCTGAGTACGTGACGCCAGTGCAGTGTGCTTGAGGCGTCTGCGGAAGAACTTTGCAATGCGAAATTCATGTCCGACGCAACGGACCTGTCAAGCCTCGTTCAGACGCCATCCAGGTCCAGCCAGCGGCCTTCCCTGCCGGCCGAAAAACCATACCGGCTTTAGCCACCGAGACGCTCTAAAGCTGACGTCGGCTCATTTGATGAAAGGAGGACGCCGCTAGGGGGTGCACAAGGTTCCCCGGCTTGACGTCGCTTCGAGCGAAGAGCGGCGGTGTGGCTTGTCGTCAAGCGCCGGGCAGCGTGCCCCCTACCGATATCCCGAAAAGATCGACCAAGATGGCCATGCCGACGCCACACGCGGTCTGGATGAGGCCGACCATGAAAATGCGATTGGCGCGTTCGTAGATGGGGCGCCGCAAGGAACTCATGTCGAGCAGCATGGACAGCGCTCTCATCTGCAGTGCGATGCCGAGCAGGATCGGCACTACGGCGAACAGATCGTAGAGTTGCCATGGCAAGGGGTTCGCGGCCCAATGAGTGAGGAAGCCGAGGGAAAAGGCAAGCAGGATACCCACGGCAGTGATTGTGCCGTTGCGGAAAATGGTCTCGATCGGTTCTTCCTTCGGATCGTGCTCGTCCAAGCGGCTTCCTTTCGTTGCTCTTTCCGTCGAGACTAAGTTCTCGAGAATACTGTTCATCGCCAATTACTCGAGGCGAGCCGTAGGCAGCCGTTTCAGGGTGCGCTCCCTCTCGCTTCCGGCCGCGCAATGTACCTGCACGGCGAACTTACAGCGGCGAAAAGGTGCTGCGGCCACCATGCGACGCCTCGGACGTGCACGCCCTCTGTTCCTGGCGCAGCCCTTGCGGAGCGTACGCGCAGTGATCCTTCTCGGTAGCGGATGGCGCGGCCTCCGTTGCGGTCAGACGGGAAGCCGTCGCTGTTAAACGAGACTGTCACATATCGAACATGGCGAACCGTGTCGCACGTTTCTTTTCGCAGTGACCCTCAAAAAAAGTGATTCCAGCGAGACGAAGGCGCGTCGGCCCGATTTTGGTGTCGGCCGCATCTACGCTTCAGGTTGGCATGTCGCTTGCTGCTCTATTCGGAGAGCTGCAGCGGTCCGACCGGAGTGTTTCACATGTAAACGATAATGAATCTCCTAGCAGAAAACACTATTATAAGTACATGTGGCTTTTACGCTGGCTCACCTCTCGTGTCAAGCGCTTTGGCGTCCACATATTGGAGACAACACGCACAAAATTTAGAGGAAAAGCTTGCTCTTTCGCCTCTATCCTTTTTATTCCTTCATGGAGATCTAGACATGTACATCAAGAGTCCTCTTCTCGGCTTAACTGCTCTGATGACCATTTCCGTCGGTCGAGCAGCTGGCGCCGAGCGGGAACCGGCCGAGTACATCAAGATCTGCGACGTCCTCGGCTCGGGATATTCCTATATTCCCAACACCGAGACCTGCCTGCGCATCGGCGGCTATGTCCGTTACGATATCGGCCTGGGTGACGTCCGATCGTATGACAGCGCAAGAACCTCGGACGTGAGAACTGGCGAGGACCAAGGCACTTGGCGAAACAGCACACGCTTCACGTTCAAAACTTGGACCGGCCAGCAGACCGAGCTCGGCGCGTTGACGACCTATACCGAAACCCAGGTGAATTTTGGCAACAGCGCTAACTCGCATGACAGTCCTCAGAACTATGATTTCAACAGCGGCCTCGCACTGGCTTCTGCCTGGGTCGAGCTGGGAGGCCTGCGAGTTGGCAAGGAGGGGTCGGCCTTCGATACGTTTGTAAGCTACGCTGGCAACGTTCTCGATAGTATGCTCGTTCCGTCGGCCGGCTTCGACACCAACGTGGCTCAGTACCACTTCGACGCCGGCAACGGCATTTCGACTGTGATTTCGCTCGAACAAGGATCGGGCTCAGCCGGTACTATCGACAGCTATATTCCGCACGTTGTCGCCGGCTTGAAATACACGCAAGGCTGGGGCTCGATCACCGGCGTCGCGGCTTATGACAGCAATTACGAAGCTTTTGCCGGCAAGATCCGCGTCGACGTCGCTGTCACAAACCAGCTGTCGCTGTTTGGACTCTTCGGCTACGGTTCCAATGCCAGTCTCAACGAGGACTCAAACGGCGCAATTGCCAATCATGGGCGCGGCTCGTACAAAATCTGGAACGGCCAGTGGGCTTTCTGGGCGGGCGCCACCTACGAGTTTGACGAGAAAACTTCGTTCAACCTTCAGGTCTCGGGTGGTGATCAGCTCGAGGATTCTGGTGTGGCTGCAAACGTCGCCTACATGGTCGTTCCCGGCTTCACGGTCACAGCCGAGGTCGATTACGACCACTACGGCAACTCTGGCCTCGGCCCTGCCGAGCCTACCGCCGTCAAGGGCACGAGCAAGCCGAACAGCGTCGGCGGCATTCTCCGCTTACAAGGCTCATTTTGAAATCTCTCCAGTCGCGAGCATGGCAAAGGCACTTGCCTCGACAACGCACGCATGGAGAGCTTCGTTCGCCATCTTGAAGTCTGCATCGACCGTCCACGGCCCATCGTACCAACTAGAAACTGAAAGTTATGAGCCCTGTGTACTACACCTAGCCCTTGACCTGCCCGATGAACCGGCCAGGGGCCGTCAGTTCAAATTCGGGGCCGTTTAGAGGGCAGTGTGAGGCCGTGTTAGGTAAGCGCCACTGCAATGTCGAGGCCGCGACACGCCTGTCGCTTTGGACGGCTGGAATTGCCCTTCGCGGCGCCATTCATTCTCTCAACATTTACGTGATAATGCACGCTGAGTCCGAGCCGCGTGGCAGCACCCATCCTAGGTCACTATCGGGGGGCCTTAAACCTGAACAGCTCCATCGTCGCGGCTGCTGCGGAAGCAGGAGCTATCACTGGGACCCGCACTGGTGCTTGTCAGCCGCTGAGCCGCTACTTCGTCTTAGGAAGAGCATTGTCTTTGCCAAAAGCCGGCCAGTATTTCGAGATTGCCAGTGTGGCGCCGGCTGAAGAGAAATGACCATAGTCGAAATATAAAAACTCTCCTCTATCGGAATAGGCGCAGCGTCCTGCGCTGCACAGGAATTTCAGCGGATCGATGAATGTGGCGCCTTTGGTAAATGAGCGCACACGTTCGTTGATGTCGGGGTCCATCGCGATCGGCCAGGACGTATCGTCCAGATTTTGGCGCTTGGCGAAGAACGCAATTCTCCGGACGTCAGTTGGGAACTGCGGAGACTGGCCGATGACAAACACGCGCACGCCCAGGGCACGAAGCGTAGCGATTGTTTGCTGAAGACCGTCGAAACCTCTGACCTCATAGTCACTCCATCTACCGCTGAGGATAACCGTCTTGATGTCCGCTTCCAAGATGACGTCCAAGGCCTTGCGATTGAACCGGACACAATCAAGACGATCGTAAGGGTAGTAATAGAGTATCGGCGCGCAGCTGGCGTACGTATATTCAACGATGTTCGCCTGCAATCGATTTATGTTAGCACCCAAGCCGGAAACATAGTGCGCGGCGAAGGAGTCGCCCCACAAAAAAACCGTTGTTGGAAAACCGCTGGTGCGCGTGCAATCCTCCATATTCCAGCTTTCGATCCGGCTGGTGCCCTCGTTGAAACAGATGCCATTCCTCCAGTCCCCGACGGAAATGCGCCGCTGGACATAGTCCGGAAACCGTTGCGGAAAGCCGTTGCCGAGCGCCCCCGCCGCTCCGCCGGCACAAAGGACAACGATCGCGAGCGCTGAAAAGGCGAAGATAGGCCCCGGGGAGGTGAAGGCCCTCTTCTGTCGAAACGGCTGCTCTACAAACTTCCAGGAGAATGCAGCCAATGCGAGGCTTGCCACCAACATCGCACCGGTCATCAACGGATCGAGTTTTTGGAACGAAAGATAGTGCGCGAACGCATTGAGAGGCCAGTGAACAAGATACAACGAATACGAGATGAGCCCAATCCAGACCAGCGGCCGGACTTCGAGCATGCGGGTGGCGACCGTCGAGGGGGTATTTTGGCCAACATAGATCAGAAGGGCCGTTCCGATGCATGGATACAAGGCGTTGTAGCCTGGGAACGGATCACTCGCCGAAATCGCGAAGAACCCGATGGCGAGAAGGCCAAATCCGGCCACCCCCACCGACTCCATCAGGAATCGGTTGCCCAGCGGCGAGGGGCATTTGAGCATGAGCAGGGCGCCCAACATGAGTTCCCAGATTCGGGTCGGCAGCAGATAGAATCCGGCGGTGGGTGCCAGCGATGTCGCCATCACCGCCACTACGAAGCTGCAGAGAATTATCGGAAGAAGTGTCGTCAGCCAGCGCTTCCCGATGTAGCGATAGATTAGGAACATCAGGATTGGTGCGAAGATGTAGTACTGCTCCGCTACGGAAAGCGGCCAGGTGTGCAACAGTGGTAGAAGCGCGGCATCGATAGAGAAGTAACTTGACGTTTTCCAGAAGAAAACGTTCGACCAGAAGGTCGAGGTAGCTATGATGCTAAGACTGAATCCGCGCAGATCCGGTGGCAGAAGAATGAACAATGCCGCAATGCAGGTGAGAAGCATCACAAAGACGAGCGCCGGCAGAATGCGCCGGGCACGGCGCCAGTAGAAGTTGACGATGGAAAATTGGCCGCGTTCAAGGTCATCCAGGAGGCTTCCGCTGGTTAGGTAGCCGGAGATGACGAAGAAGATATCGACCCCGCTAAAGCCACCCGGGATCGCCGAAATTCCGAAATGAAAGAGTACGACCGGAAGTACAGCAACGGCCCTAAGGCCCTCGATATAGCGCCTATATTGCATCCAGCGGTTCCTTTTATTTTAGATCAGGACGCGATTGGAAGCTTTCAATCTCCGGTAGGAGTGCTGCCGAGATAAGGGCGGTATCAGCCACCTTTATCCGTCCCGAATGTTCTGTAAGTTGCAACTGGTACAGAAGCACGATCGCCATCGCCGGCCTTGACGGCCTGATTGTCGAGCAGATCGCGCGGATCGTTGACCATCACGGCCAGGTTATATCCTGTCGAACAACCAAGCGGCTGTTTGAAGGATTCTCCATTGGGTGAGGCACCATATGAGGGACAGACCGGCGGACGGGCGTGATAGACAATCGCCTCAATTCGCACTGAGCCGGCGTCGTGTTGATCGCGCAATTGAATGTTGTCTTCTTCGATTGCCAACTGCCTGGCCTGATGGGCTACCCCTGCGCTGAGCTGGGGCGAACCGCTGATGAGGAGGTGGATGGCATCGAACCGGCCGCGACTGGCCTTGTCTAGGAAAACACGCAAACGCTGCCGTTCGGAAGCGCGCAGGCTTTGCAACGTCAGGACGGTGGTCTCCTCTCGGACAAGCATTGGTGCCGATGGTTCGACATCAACTGGCGTAGTGCTTGTGCAGCCACTTACGCTTGGTGCCAGAGCGACAAAGAGGATTATAAAACGCAACATCTTTGGATGACACTATTCGATGATGAAGCCGAGACCGCCCTGGGCGCTTGGCGCGCCCGCACGGATAGCAGCGCGGTCTCGCGGGGGACTTGTCACGGAATTCGTCGGAGCGCCCCCTCCGTTCAAAGCCGGTGCCGCCCGCTCGGTCGGTGCGCTCATCTGGTTTGGGTTGGAGCCTGGTCTTACAATGTAAGGCGTAACTAGAATGACCAGTTCTGACTCCTCTTTTTGAAACGAGGTCGAGCGAAAAAGCGGTCCCAGGATCGGCAGTTCTCCGAGCCAGGGAAAGGCCCTGACATCATTGTTGACGTTCCGCCTGATTAGACCGCCGATTGCGAAGCTCTGGCCGCTGGCGAGTTCGACGACCGTATCGGCTCGGCGCGTGGAAACTGCCGGCACGGAAATTCCGTTGATTTGCACGGCACCTTGCGTCGACAGTTCACTGACTTCGGGCGTTACGTGAATGTTGATTTGATTGTTGCTGAGAACTGTCGGCACAAATTCCAGACTGACGCCGAAGTGACGGAATTCAACCGATACCTGCCTGTTTTCCTGCAGGACAGGAATGGGAAATTCGCCGCCCGCGAGAAAGCTGGCCTTTTCACCCGACATAGCGGTGAGGTTCGGCTCAGCCAGGACGGAAGCTATATGCTCCTTGGCGAGCGCGTCGAGAACCGCGCTGACGTTGACGGCACCGTTGTCGAATCCGATTTCTGCTGTACCGCCACCCTGGGTTGAACCAGACCCAGCGCTTGCAGCGCTTCCGCTTAGAACGCCCACTTTGAAATTGCCGATTTGACCGAAGGCGGACAAGTTGACGCCGAGTGACTTCATGGCGCTGCGTGAGACTTCGGCTACGCGCACGCTGAGGTTAACTTGCAGGGATCCAGCGACCTTGATGTTGTTGACGACTTGCGCTCCGTCGCCCAGATATTGCTCAGTGACTCTTTTTGCGGTGTCGGCGACCTCTGCGTCGGGCGCCGTCCCGCTAAGGATTGCGCCGCGCGGCGTATAGTTGACGCGGATGGGATAGTCGCCGACCTGCTCCCGCAACATGGCGCGTAAATCCCCGATCGGTTGCGTGACAACGATACGCAATTCGGCGAGAGGCTCGCCATTGCCATCCAAGGCGAATAGGCTGGTCCGCCCCGATTTCTTGCCAAAGACGAAGATTGTTTTGCTCGATGGCGCCTGAAAATCCGCGATCGTGGGGTCAGCAACAAAGATGGTCGTGGCTGGCGCGGGCAGATGAACGGTCTCCCCGAGCGAAGAGGAAAGGGTCAGCGTGGCGTTGATGCTATTCGAAGCCGCATGCGGCGGGCCTTTGTCCTGCTTGTTTTGCGCCGCGACACCAAGTGGGAAAGTCACAATAAGCGCGCAGAGGAGATGGCCCAGGTAACGGGGCACTGCAGGTCTTGTAACCTTGTTGGCGATCGCCCGCCAATTGAGCGCAGGGCAAGGATGTTGAAGGATCAGCAAAATAGATCTTCTTTCGATTCGACAAACTATGCGGATGAGGCGTCAGTCAATTCTAGGATGTAACCAATGCCTCGGATGGTCTTGATCCGTGGCGTTGCACCTGATCTGGTCAGATGTCCCCGTAAACGATAAATTCCGACTTCAAGCGCGTTGGCAGACACGTCGTCGTTGAATGAATAGAGGTGATCTTCCAATTGCGCACGGGGCACGATGCGGCCTGCCCGGTTAAGCAGGTGCTCTAGAATACAGAGTTCGCGACGTGCGATCATCATTGGGTGCCCATCAACGAAAACCTGGCGGGCGACCGGATCAAAGTCGAGATTGCCAAATACGAGCCTCAGGTCGGTCATCTGTGTCGCCCGGCGCAGAATGGCTCTCATTCTGGCAATAAGCTCATCGGTAGAGATGGGTTTGAGCAGAAAGTCGTCCGCACCACCGTTGAAGATCGCAATTCGCTTATCGAGATCGTTAAGGCTGCTCATAATGACGGCAGGAACTGAATGCCCGTGGGTCCTCAACTGCCTCAGCCAACCCAAGCCATCGCCATCTGGCAGAGCCAATTCCAGCAGGAGAATTTCATAGCTGGCGCAAGAAAATGCACTCGAAGCCAGTTCCAGAGTACCAACGACATCAACGACGAAGCCGCCATCCCCGAGCGCAAGTCGCATGGCGCGCGCAAGATCCGCATGATGATCCACGAGCAGCGTTCGCATTTCATCTCCTCTCGAAGAGGGACGGCCCATCGAACGCGTCACCGGCGGCCATCTGATCGGAGCACACGGCGCGCAACTCGTCGCAGCTCTCGGAACTGGTCCGAGTCGGAGGGACATGCAAGTCGCTCGGTGGCAATAGGCGCGGGTGAGGACCAACTGACGGGCTCAAATACGCCGGTCGGCGAACCCACGAGGCCAGCAACCCGCGTGCGATTTCTCGTTGCATCATCTCTCCTACGTGCAGCCCCTGCGCTCGCAAGGCAGCGTCGCGGCTCAGAGCCCGATTCCCAGAGAGGGTAGGGTTAGCTTTCGAGAAACTGATTGAACAAATCGATTATTTGGATCGAATGCATCCACGGTATGGATGCAGCGCCCCATCTTCAACGACTGCGGCGTCCTGATGCACTGTTGTGTCTGTCGTGCTCTGCTTTTTTCGCTGTCCTTCAAGGCTGGCGAGCCTGGTGGAACCTGCGCGTCATTGGCTTGGTAGCTTGAATGCTCAACAACGGAGCGCCCTGCGCAAAGCCGCTCTCATTTCCAAAAAGCCTTGCAATCTGGTTGGAGCACTTCGCGCTCGACACCAAAAATAGGCGAGGAAAACTGACGTCTGACAGGGATGTACATGCAACAGCCGATTTGCGGCACCAGCAAACGACCGCGTTCAGGCTGAAGATCGACGACCAACGGCTCCTCGATTTCCGCACCGACCGCTTTTACAAGCTCTTCCTGTGCGGGCGGATGCCGGCAAACAGCAGCACAGGGTCAGCGAAACCGGGAGCGGGCCTGCTTGATCGCCATGATCACATTGCCGCTGTCGCGCGTGCGGAGCGGAATGCATTCGGTCCAGCCGGCGGCAATCCCGGTCAGCACCATCGTCTGCACGAAGCTCCCTGACGAAGACGTGCCCGAATGCGCTCAACAAAGCCGGGCGGCGGATCTTTCCAATCGCCGAAGGTGCGGGCTGGCACCGAGCGGCGAACTGCGAACTCATTCCTGCCCGGCGGCGCTGGCCGCCGCGAGCGTCGATGCGGACCCAGCCGCTCCGAATCCTCCCACAACACGATGAGCGCGTCGCGGACATCGCTGCCGTAACAGCGGCTGCGGCTCTTGCCCGCAGACGGCCTCTGCTCACGACGGTTCATAAGACGGATCGCGCGCTTGCGAATAATAGCCGGTTACCGCCTCGAACTCATCCAGAATGCGCCGCTTGTCAACGCCGCAATAAAGCTCCACGATCGCCGCTTCACCGTATCGCCATGCTGAGCCGCGCCATCTTTCCCCCGAACCGGAATGGCACGACCTGTCCATCCCCTTTGGAACAGGACACTATTGGTAACATTTGCTTGAGGCAATGCGGCTCGTTGCCTTCCTTTTCGCTGACCGGAAGGGTACCGGAAGTCGTCTATCGCATCTTACCCGCTGAAAGCGGCAACACCTCGACCTCAATCGCAGATCATAGGAAATAGACGATCGCGTCGGGGCCTCAGCATCGGTTCACCGGGTTTCCGTCATCGACTGAAGCGAATTGCCCCATCGACCGTCACCGGGTGGGCCGCGATACGTCGCCGTATATGATAGCGAGCGCACGTAGCGGAGCCATAGCTCTCCACCCAGCCATGTTCCCCTAGTTGGAAGATGTCCGGCGGACCAGAGGTGCTGTCGTCAGCTTTTCCTGAATAGCGGCCAAGGCAATCCCTACCAGTCCATCACCACCTTGCCGGAACTGCCGCTCTTCATCGCATCGAAACCGATCTGAAAATCGTCGATGCCGATGCGGTGGGTGATCAGGCCGGAGACATCCAGCGGGCCCTGCACAAGCGCGATCATCTTGTACCAGGTTTCGAACATCTCGCGGCCGTAGATGCCCTTGAGATGCAGCATCTTGAAGATGACCTTGTTCCAGTCGATTTCGAAGCCGGTCGGCGCAATGCCCAGAATGGCGATTTTGCCGCCATTGTTCATGGTGTCGATCATGTCGCGGAAAGCGGGGGCGGCGCCCGACATTTCGAGGCCGACGTCGAACCCCTCGGTCATGCCGAGCACCGGCATGACGTCGCGCAGCTTCTCCTTCGAGGCGTCGACGACATGCTGGACGCCGAGTTTCTTGGCTAGCGCCAGCCGCACCGGGTTGATGTCAGTGATGACCACTTTGCGCGCGCCGACGCATTGGGCGACGAGCGCGCCCATGATGCCGATCGGCCCGGCGCCAGTCACCAGCACGTCCTCGCCGACCAGATCGAAGGACAATGCGGTGTGGACGGCATTGCCCAAGGGATCGAAGATCGCGGCAATCTCATCGGGCACATCGTCGGGGATCGGCACGACATTGTGCTGCGGGATCGCCAGATACTCGCCGAAGGCGCCTGGACGGTTGACGCCGACGCCGAGTGTGTTGCGGCACAGATGCCCTCGCCCGGCGCGACAGTTGCGGCAATGGCCGCAGACGATGTGGCCTTCGCCCGATACACGCTGGCCGACCTTGTATTCGGTGACCGCTGCGCCGAAATCGGCAACGGTGCCGACGAATTCATGGCCCGTCACCATCGGCACCGGCACCGTCTTCTGCGCCCACTGGTCCCAATTGTAGATGTGCACGTCGGTGCCGCAGATCGCCGTCTTCTTGATCTTGATCAGCACGTCGTTGGGGCCGATTTCCAGCACCGGCACTCTTCCATCCAGATGCCCGGTTCGGCCTTGGCCTTCACAAGCGCCTTCATCATGTTCGACATCAGGATTTCCCTATTCCGTGATTGCGCTTCTGGCGAGATAGCCTGCACAACGGGAAGGTAGGCCACTAACTCGTTTGAACGTCCGGAATGGTCAGCCCCGCCTGCTCAGCCTCGCGGCGCAAATTCTGCCGGGGCCGGGGGCCGATCTGCTGGATCACCAATCCGGCGGCCAGTGAGCCAAGGTCGCCGCAGGTCTGCAGGTCGCGGCCTTGCGTGTAGCCATGCAGGAAGCCGGCGGCATAGAGATCGCCGGCGCCTGTCGTGTCGACCAGTTCCTTGATGGCGGTCGCCTTGATGACCACGGTTTCGTCACCGCGCACGATGACCGAGCCTTTTTCAGAGCGGGTTACGGCGGCGATCCGGCAATCCTTGCGGATCTGCGCCAGCGCCTCGTCGAATGACGATGTCTGGTAGAGCGATTTGATCTCGTGGCTGTTGGCAAAGACGATGTCGACCGTGCCCGAGCGCATCAGGTCGAGGAACTCGTCGCGGTAGCGGTCGACGCAGAACGAATCCGACAATGTCATCGACACTTCGCGGCCTGCCGCATGCGCCAGCTTCGCCGTCTGGCGGATTGCCTCCTTGGCGCGCGGCGGGTCCCACAGATAGCCTTCGAAATAGGTGACCTTGGCGCCAGACGCCTTGTCGGCTTCGACATCCTCAGGGCCAAGCTCGACGCAGGCGCCGAGATAGGTGTTCATCGAGCGCTCGCCGTCGGGCGTGACGAAGATCATCGAGCGCGCCGTCGGCGGTTCGCCGTTGAGCGGCCTGGTGTCGAAGGCGACGCCCTGGGCATGGATGTCATGCGCGTAGATTTCGCCGAGCGCGTCGTTGGAGACCTTGCCGAAGAAGGCGGCGCGGCCGCCGAAGGAGGCGACGCCGGCCGCCGTGTTGCCGGCGCTGCCGCCCGAGGCTTCAATGGCCGGGCCCATGCGGCTGTAGAGCAGTTCGGCGCGCCGCGTGTCGATCAAATTCATCGCGCCCTTGATGATGCCGTTGGTCTCCAGGAACGCCTCGTCGCACTGGGCGATGATGTCGACGATGGCATTTCCGATACAAAGCACGTCATAGTCCGGCATCAATTCATGTCTCCGCCAAAAAACTTCCGGCTTTCTGCCACGCCGGGCGCGGGCGGGTCTAGCGGTTTGATGCGGCTTTGCCTAGTCGACAATGCCGCGATCCGACGAATGTCAGCGTAAGCGACCATCGTTGGATGGCGGCCGAAGCATTTCCCGCGTGCCTGGCTTACAAGCATGGCTGAGATGAGCGATGCCCAGAGGTTCCAGCCGGCCATGTCCACGAAAACCGACACGAGGATCGAGCTGGTGCTGCTCGTCGTATTGGCGGTGTTGTGGGGCGCATCCTACAGCTTCATCAAGATCGGCGTCGCGACGATCCCGCCGGTGACGCTGATCGCCGCGCGAACCCTGATCGCGGGTGGCATCCTGTTCGCTCTGATCCGCTGGCGCGGTTTGGCCTTGCCGGGTGATGCCGCAAGCTGGCGCCGGTTTGCATTCCAGGCATGCCTCAACAGCGTCGTGCCGTTCACGCTGATCGCTTCGGCCGAGCGCTCGCTGGACGCCGGGCTGGCTACGATCCTGAATGCGACCTCGCCGATCTTCACCTTCTTGCTGACCGCCCTGATAACCCGCCACGAACCGGCGACCGTGCGCAAGCTGTTCGGCGTCGCGGCGGGAATAGCCGGAATATGCCTCGTTGTCGGCGCCCCGGCACTTGGCGGCCTCGGACAGCAATTGTTGCCGCAACTTGCCGTCGTCGCGGCGACGATCTGCTATGCCGGTGCGGCCGTTTTCGGCCGCGGCTTCAGGGGACTCGACCCGATGGTGCCGGCCGCCGCTTCGATGCTCTGCGGCGCCGCGATGCTGATCCCCTTGAGCCTTGCGTTCGACAAGCCATGGACCCTGGCGCCATCGACAGCTTCGATCCTTGCGCTGCTCGGGCTTTCGGTGTTTTCGACCGCGCTGGCCTTCTCAATCTATTTCCGCCTCCTCCATACGCTGGGCTCCGTCGGCACCACCTCGCAAGCCTATTTGCGGGTGCCGATCGGCGTCGCTATCGGAGCCGTGTTCCTTGGCGAAAGCCTTGCCCCGAGCGCGTGGTGGGGAATGGCCCTGGTCGTCGCCGGCGTGGCGGCGATGACCATTCCCCAGGCGAAGGTCGCGCGCTAGGCGCTTGCAGCCTGCGCTGTCGCCGCCTATTCCGAAGATATCAGCCACGGGCACGTTAGATATGGAATTGGAAACGCCGTGATCCTCGATGCCGCCCGCGCCGCCTTGAGCCAGCTGTTCTCGCCCGAATTCCGTTCCGTGTTCGTGAAGACGCTGGGGCTGACCTTGCTGGCGCTGGCGGCGCTTTGGTTCGGGATCAAGGGGCTGTTCGAATGGCTGGCCTGGCCGTGGATCGATGCATGGCTGCCCAGCCTGCCATCCTGGGCCGGCTGGCTGGGCGCCGTCGTCGCCGGCATCGGCCTTGCGCTGGGGCTGGCGCTTTTCATCGCGCCGGTGACGGCGATCATCGCCGGCCTGTTCCTCGACGACGTCGCCGAGACGGTCGAGCGAACCGACTATCCCAACGATCCGCCCGGTCGCGCCGTGCCGGCGCTGCGCTCGCTGGTGCTGGCGATCCGCTTCTTCGGCGTCGTCATCCTCGGCAACGTCGTCGCCCTGCTGCTTCTGCTGGTGCCGGGCATCAACATTGCCGCCTTCTTCGTCGTCAACGGCTATCTGCTCGGGCGCGAGTTCTTCGAGTTCGCCGCCATGCGCTTTCGCCCGGAGGCCGAGGCCAAGGCGCTGCGCAGAAAGCACGCGGTCACCGTCTTCCTGGCCGGGCTGGTCGTCGCGGCCTTCCTCGCCGTGCCGCTGCTCAACCTTTTGACGCCGCTGTTCGCCGCCGCCATGATGGTGCACCTGCACAAGGCGATCTCGGCGCGGGAAAGGAGCTAGCGCAGCAGAAAGCCGCGCCCCAGCTTGTCGTCGTCCTCGACGATGAATTCGGCTCGCCCTGAGTAATAGG
>NZ_SUEG01000097.1:0-6551 GCF_005063415.1 Mesorhizobium sp. | reverse complement strand
ATCCCGATCTGGCCCTTGGCGTGCATGGCCGCCAGCCGCGCGGTGACGCCCGAGCCGGTCGGCGAACGGTCGACCTCGGCCTCGGCGAAAACACAGATATTTTTGGTCGGCGTATCGGAGAACGCATCCTGTCCGTCGGTCAGGATGGTGCCGTAGAGGAAGGCGAGATCGGCATGGTCGGGATGCGACAGCGGAAATTCGGCCTTCAGCTTATTGGTCAGCGCGGTCGCCGCATCGACGAAATCGCGCACCCGGTTCCTGCCGAATTCCAGCCCGAACTGGCGGCAGTCGGCGAGCGCATAGAAGGCGCCGCCATAGGCGATGTCGAAGCCGACCGGACCGTAGCCCGGCAGATCGATCCGCTGGTCGCGGGCGAACAGAAACGCCGGCACGCTTTCGAAGGACACCGCACCGGCCTTGCCATCCCTTACCTCGACCGCAGCCGAAATCAGCCCGCACGGCGCCTCGATGTTGACGGTCGTCAGCGGCTCGCGTGGCGCCACCAGCCGCTCGTCGACGGCGTAGCGGCCGAGCGCGACGATTGCGTGGCCGCACATCGTCGAATAGCCCTCATTGTGCATGAACAGCACCGCGAGGTCGGCGCCCGGCAGTTCGGGCTCCACCAGCAGCGCGCCATACATGTCGTAATGGCCGCGCGGCTCGAACATCAGGATCTTTCTGAGATGATCGAGATGGTCGCGCACATAGGCGCGCTTTTCGAGGATCGTGCCCTTGGGAATGTCGGGGTAGCCGCCGGTGACGATCCGCAGCGGCTCGCCGCCTGTGTGCATGTCGACGACGGTGAGCGTCATTCGCCGGGCCCGACCTAAGCTGAAGATTTGGCAAACAGCGCCTGCAGCTTGCCGAACGGCATGGCGGCGCGGGTGAAGCCGAAGGTGCCGTCCTGCTGGATCTCGCGCGCCGCGGTCTCCAGCATGCCAAAGGCGAAATTGGTGAGCCATGGGCCGAGCGAGACGCGCTTTACCCCCACCATGGCCAGATCGGCGATGGTGAAGCCGGGCTTGGCCATGACGTTGACCGGCTTGGTCAGCGCGGAGCAGACGGTTCGAACCATCTCGATGTCACCCAGCCCCGGTGCATAGAGCACGTCGGCGCCGGCTTTCTCGAAGGCCTGCAGCCGCTTGATCGTATCGTCGAGGTCGGGCTTGCCCCACAGGAAATTCTCGGCCCGCGCGGTGAAGACGAAATCGCGTTTCAGCGCCCGTGCCGCTTCCGCCGCCGCCGCGACGCGCTCGACTGCATGCGCAAAATCATAGATCGGCTTCTCGGGCTCGCCGGTATGGTCCTCGATCGAGCAGCCGGCGAGGCCAGCCGCCTCGGCGGCGAAGATGGTCTCGCCGGCACTTGTCGCGCTGTCGCCCTTGCCCTTTTCGAGATCGGCCGAAACCGGCAGCCCGGTCGCCGCCGACACTTCACGGCAATGATGGATCATCGCCTCGAACGTCACCGCGCCATCGGGCAGGCCGCGCGAAAAGGCAAAGCCGGCGCTGGTCGTGGCCAGCGCCTTGAAGCCGAACGAGGCCAAAAGCTTGGTCGTGCCAACGTCCCAGGAATTGGCCATGACGAAGATCGAGGCATGCAGGTCGCGAAAAATCTTGCCCTTGTCCATGGATGCTCCCCTCCAGTGCAGAATGTGAGGCAAATTCTAGCCCGGCGGAAGGCGCCGGGCAAACAAATGCGGTTGGCTCAGAAGCGTTTGGCGTTCTCATCTGCCAATCGGTCCAGCGCATCGGAATCCTTGACGTAGCGCGAAGCGTTTTTGTCCCAATGGTAGGTGACGGAAATGTCGCGCAAAGACGCCTCTGGCGGCGGCTGGCCGTCGCAGGTTTCTTCGCCCGGCAGCGTCGCGTCGGTCACCGTGACCTTGATGGCTGCATAGGGCTGGCCGTCGGCGATCGCCTGGAAGGCCGCATTCTGCGTCCTCCTATGGGTGCAGAGGTTTTCGTCGAACGTATAGATCATGTCGATCAACTCGAACCTGTCGTTGCGGACCATGATCAGCGGCGTGATCCCATAGCCCTGGCTCGAATTGAAATGGATGCTCATGCTGATGATGGCGTCGTCACCAGGCCCGATCGGCAGCTTGCCCGGATCGCGAAGATAGGTGATGCGGTCGACGGCGACATTGACGGCGTCGAGCAGCGCCGGCTTGCCGGTGATGTCGTAGAGTGCCAGCACGGCATAGCCCTCGGCGCTGTCAGGCGAGTCGCCGAGGTCGAACAGCATGGCCAGCCGCTCCTTGCCGCCGGCCTTGATGCCGAGCACGCCGGCATTGGAAAGACCCGACGCCGCGGGTGGCGAGCCGTCGTAGCCCGGTCCAGCGATGTGACGCATCTCGATCGGCATCGAACCCCGGAAAAAGCCGTCCTTGTCCGCGGCCAGATCGGGAATGACCATCCTGGCGAGGTCGAGATAGGTGACATCGCCGTGGCCGGAGACGGCGCTGCCGAGCTCCGGGAAGCTGACGGCCTCAGCGCTGGCCGTCGTCCAGAGACAAGGCAGCAGCAGGCAGGCAAAGAGGAACCGAGCCAGGGAGAAGGTCATGCGCGCGCTCGTTATGTCGGGCGCGCGCAAGCTAGCACAAGCAGCTGCAACATACAGCGCAGCTTGAACAAAGGCGATCAGTGGATCGGCACCAGCCCGGCCAGTTCGCGCATGTCGTCGAACAGGATGCCGCCGGCTTCGCTCAGTCCGTCACGGTCGGAAAGCGGGTCGCCGTGGTAGGAATAGACGCGCATGCCGGCGGCGATGCCGGCTGCCGTCCCGGCGACGCTGTCCTCGATGACGATGCAGTCGGCGGGCGCGAAGCCCATCGTCGCTGCCGCATGCAGGAAGAGATCGGGGAACGGCTTGCCGCGCGAGACCATGGTCGAACTGAACAGCGCATGCTCGAACAGCGGCAGCAGCCCGGTCTGGCCGAGCGTGATGTGCATTTTGGACACCCGTGCCGACGAGGCGACGCAGGTGGGGATGCCGGCGGCGTGTACGGTTTCGATGAACTCGCGAACGTAGGGGATGGCCTCGACGCCATGCGCGAACAGGTCCGGCAGGCCGGCGTTCCAGCGCTCGACAAAATCGGCGCCGAGGCTGACGCCGGTCGCCTCGACTTCCTTCTGCACCGAGACCATGCTGCGGCCGGAAAAATTCTTGCGGCAATATTCGAAGCTGGCCGGAAAGCCGGCCGCGGTCAGCCACTCGGCGAGGCGCCGGTTGGCCAGGTTCTCGGTATCGACCAGAACCCCGTCGCAATCGAAGATGACGAGCTTGGGTATCTTCATTTCGCTGCGCTCATCAGGCCGTGCCGGTCGATCCGAAGCCGCCCGAGCCGCGCGTTGTACCGCCGGCCAATGTGCGCTCCTCGACGGTCGCCTGCGTCACCGGGGCGAAGACGATCTGGGCGATCCGCATGCCGCGCGTCACCGCGAAATCCTCGTCGCCGAGATTGATCAGCAGCACCTTGACCTCGCCGCGATAGTCGCTGTCGATGGTGCCCGGCGTGTTGAGGCAGGTGAGCCCGTGCTTGAAGGCGAGGCCGGAACGCGGCCGGACCTGGCCTTCGACGCCCTCCGGAATCTCCAGGATCAGCCCGGTCGGCACCAGCGCGCGTTTTCCCGGCAGAATCAAGAGCGGCCTGTCGTCCGGGACGGCGGCGCGCAGGTCCATGCCGGCGGCGCCCGAGCTCTCATAGGCGGGAAGCGGCAATCCCTCGCCATGCGGCAGCCTGACGAAGCCGACAGCCGGACCGATGACGGAGGTAGGATAAAGTGCTGCGCGCATAAGGCTGATCCTATCGTCGCGAACGCCGGCTCAGTCAACTCGGCGGCAATGCTATCAACGGCTTTCTTTCAGCACAGTTCCGCCTCAGCGCAGTTCCATCGGAACGACCGTGGTCTCCTTGATCTCCTCCATGACGAAGGAGGCCGAAACGTCCGATAGTGCCACCTTGGCGATCAGCCGCTGATAGAGCCGGTCATAGGCCTTCACATCGGCAACGCGGGCGCGCAGGACATAGTCGAGATCGCCGGACATGCGGTAAGCGCCGGTGATCTCGGCAAAGCCGGTCACCGCCGCCCGGAATCTTTGCAGCCAGTCGGGATCGTGGTTCGAGGTGCGGATCAGGATGAACACGGAAAGGCCGAGTCCAAGCTTGTCGGCGTCGACCAGCGCCACCCGGCCGGTGATGACGCCGTCTTCCTCCAGCCGCTTGACCCGGCGCCAGCAGGCGTTGCGCGACAGCGATATTCTTGCCGAGAGCTGGTCGACGGACAGCGTGCCGTCGCGTTGCAGCTCGGCCAGCAATCTCCGGTCTATTTCGTCGATTTCCGGCGTCATGTGGGATGTTTGTCCCACAATTTGGCTTGAGACAAGGACAATTTGAGACCGATGAACCTGACAGCCGTGGCAGGATATTCATCGCCGGCTCTTCATGCCGGCAGGAGGGATCGACATGACAGCACGGCTCGCAAGACTTTTCACCTCTCACCCGGCCGCGGTCGGCGAGAGCTATTTCGGCCATATGGCTTTCGCCGCATGGTTCTCGTCGCGATTGTTCATGGCGGCCTTTGCCGCGCTCATTCATGCTTTCTTGCCGTTTCTGTTCGAGACCACGGCAAGCGGCATCATCCGTGAGCTCTACGAACGGACGCATAACAGAGGACGGTAAGCCGTGGAGGTGCCGATCGCGGCGAGGCCGCTGGACAGCGCCGACCCTCAACGGATCCCGGCAGCGCAATCCCGATCAAGCGCCGCCATCGTCGAAATGCCGAGCCAGGCTTGAAGCCGCGCCGCAATCCGCCATTTTGAGGAGCGCGGCGCGATAGCCCGGAGCATTTACGATGGATATCGTCTTTTCCTCGACCACCAAACTGGCCGCGGCCATCCGCGACCGTAAGGTTTCCGCAATAGAGGTGCTGGACGAGCATCTGGCGCAGATCGACAGGCACAATGCGGCGGTTAACGCCGTTGTAACCCTCGATCGGGACGGTGCGCGGCAACGCGCCGGCAAGGCCGACGAAGTGCAGGCGCGCGGCGAGGCACTTGGGCCGCTGCACGGTGTGCCGTTCACCGTGAAGGACACGCACGAAACCGCTGGCATGAGAACCACCGTCGGCTTCCCGGCCTTCGCCGACTATGCCCCGAGAGCAGACAGTCCGGTCGTTGCCCGGCTGAAGGCGGCAGGCGGCATATTGGTGGGCAAGACGAACGTGGCGACAATGCTCGGTGACTGGCAGTCGAGCAATCCGCTGTTCGGCCGCACCGGCAATCCCTGGAATCTCCAGCGCACCGCTGGCGGCTCCAGTGGCGGTGCGGCGGCGGCGCTCAGCACCGGAATGACGCCGTTCGAGGTCGGCACCGACATGCAGGATTCGATCCGGCTGCCGGCCGCCTTCTGTGGCGTCTACGGCCTCAAGCCGACCGAGCAGCGCGTCTCGCTCGCCGGCGCCTTCCCCGATCCAGGCGGGGCGCCGCGCAGCGTACGGCTGATCTCCTGCCTCGGACCGATGGCGCGCAGCGTCGAGGACCTGGCACTGATCTACGGCCTCATTGCCGGGCCGGATGGAAGCGATACCGACCTTTCGCCGGTACCGGTCGAAACCATGCCGGAGTTGGATCTCAAAAATTTGCGCATTGCCGTCGCGCCGTCCTTTCCGGGCTTTCCGGTGGCCGGCGAGATCAGCGCGGCGGTCGAAAGCCTGGCAAAGGAGCTTCAGGCGAAAGGCGCCATCGTCGAGGAAGCCAAATTGCCGGAGTTCGACCTGCACGACGACCTGAAGCAGGGCGGCGTGCTGATCGGCATGATGCTGGAGGCGGCGCAGCCCGAACCGCCGGAGAAGCCGACGCCCGTCTCGCGCTGGTTCGAGGCGCTCGCCCGTCGCGACCGCTCCATCCTGGCGTGGGAACGGTTCTTCGAACACTGCGACGCCTTGCTGTGCCCCGTCACCATGGTTCCCGCCTTTCCGCATTGCGAGCCGGGAACGCCAATCGCGGTCGACGGCAGGGAGCAAAGCTACTGGATGCTGCCGGTCTATGGCGCGGTGTTCAATTACAGCGGCCATCCCGCACTGTCGCTGCCCTGCGGACAGGACAGCAATGGCCTGCCCATCGGACTACAGATTGTCGGCAAACGCTGGTCGGAGTCGCGCCTGCTCGGGATCGCCAGGGCAATCGAGCCGCTAGCCGGCGGCTTTCGCCGGCCGCCCGGTTATTGAGTAAACCGCCCCAGCCCGTAGGGATCAAGCAGCGGGTCGCGCTCGCCGTCGAGGACTTCGCGGGCGGCGAACAGACCGACGGCTGGGGCCAGCGTGATGCCGGAATGCATGACCGCGACGTAGACGCCGCTCGTGCCCTCGGGGCGGCCAATGATCGGAAAGCCATCGACCGGCGTCGGCCGGTAGCCAATGGTGTGGAAATCGAGTTCCAGCCCATCTGCGCCGCGCAGCATCGCCTTCATCGCCGCAAACAGGTCGCGGGCGGTGGCCGCGGCGTCCATGCCGGGATCGGCGCCGCCAAAATCCGAGCCGGCGATGACG
>NZ_SUEG01000096.1:10538-20349 GCF_005063415.1 Mesorhizobium sp. | reverse complement strand
GCTGGTCAACGGCCTGATCACCGATGAGCGCACCGCCGCCGCCCTGCTGGCGGGTGCATGATCTCCGAGCCGCTGGCGGTCGGAAACGGTCATGTGAAATCGAAACGCATCTGAACCCCCGATAAGACGAGCGACACTACTGGCGACGTCCGCAAGGATCGTTGCCGTCGAGGAAGCCCATGTCGCGCTGCAGATGCGGCGGCAGTTCCCGGACGTCGAGATAGGCCCGTTTCCGCGCCGCGTGCCTTGCCAATCCCCGCGCCAGCCGTGAAAACCAGCCATGGGCTGGAGCAAGAAGCAGCTTTTCCTGTATCGTGGTCATGATCGTCAGCCTTCACTATCTCTAGGCGCAATTGATCTTCAACACGGAATATCGGTAGGACCGGCCGGTGCCGCCAATCAAACGTCGATCATTGCCCATAAGGAGGGCTTATGCCGGAGCTCAATTCACGACAGCTGGTTTCGCAGCTTCCTCCGCTTCAGGCGATCCGGGTGTTCGAGGCGGTGGCGCGGCATCTCTCCTTCACCAAGGCCGCCCAGGAGCTTGGCATGACGCAGGCGGCGGCAAGCTATCAGATCAAGCTTCTGGAGGAGCGCATCGGCGCGCCCTTGTTCCTGCGCCAGCCAAAACAGATCGTGCTGACCGAACCCGGCCAGCGCCTGGCGCCCGCGGTCAGCGAAGCGTTCGCGCTGTTGAGCGGCGCCTATGCCGCCGCGCGCACCGGCGCCGACGGCGTACTTTGCGTTTCGACGCTGCTGACCTTTGCCTCCAATTGGCTGGCGCAGCATCTCGGTTCGTTCCAGGTCGCGCATCCGTCGCTGGCGGTGCGCGTCGACACCTCGAACAGAGTTGTCGACTTTGCCAGAGAGGATATCGACATCGCCATCCGCTCCGGTGGCGGCAACTGGCCGGGCGTCGAGACCCATATGCTTTTCAGGGCCGATTTCACGCCGGTTCTCAGCCCAAAGCTCGCGGCAAGCATCGGCGGCGTCAAGGAGCCGGCCGACCTGCTGCGGCTGCCGATCCTCGACCCGGGCGACATCTGGTGGCGGGACTGGTTTGCCGCCGCCGGCCTGCCGGTCGAGGAACTGGCCAAGCGCCCCGGCACCAGCATGGGCGCGCAGGCCTATGAGGCCAATGCCGCGATTGCCGGCCACGGCGTGGCGATCGTTACCAAGGCGCTGTTCAAGACCGAACTTGCCGACGGCCGCCTGATCCAGCCCTTTGATCTGGTTGGTGACGACGGCCATGCCTATTGGCTGGTCTATCCGACGGCGCGGCGCAACGTGCCGAAGATCCGCGCCTTCCGCGATTGGATCCTGAGCGAGATCGCTTGCCAATAGGCTGAATCCCAGCCACCCGGACAGCAAAGCTCCGGCTTTTGGCGGCGCGATGAGCCCGACCGAGCCCCTCTCCACAAATCCCGCGAGTGGCCCAAGCTTGCCGCTGCACGAGACCGGCGTGCTGCGCTGCAGCAACGAATCCGTCTTGACATAATTCACCGCAAGTGAGTAATTGCTCACAGCCAAGGCAAATGCTCATCTTGGTTTATGGGAGGAATTTTGATGAAACTTCGCACGTTCACCCTAGGCCTGTTCTCGGCGAGCGCCCTCGCTTTCGCCGCGCATGCCGAATCCATCACCATCGCCACGGTCAACAATGGCGACATGGTCCGCATGCAGAAGCTGACCGACGACTTCACCGCAACGAATCCCGACATTCAGCTGCAGTGGGTCACGCTCGAGGAAAACGTCCTGCGCGAGCGCGTCACCACCGACATCGCCACCAAGGGTGGCCAGTACGACGTGATGACCATCGGCACCTATGAAGTGCCGATCTGGGCCAAGCAGAGCTGGCTCTTGCCTCTCGACAAGCTCGGCGACGATTATGACGTCAAGGACATCATCCCGGCCATAGCCGGCGGCCTGTCGGTCGACGGCAAGCTCTACGCAGCGCCGTTCTACGGCGAAAGCTCCTTCGTCATGTACCGCAAGGATCTGATGGAAAAGGCCGGGCTCCAGATGCCCGATGCACCGACCTGGGACTTCATCAAGCAGGCCGCCGACAAGATGACCGACCGCGCCAACGGCGTGAACGGCGTCTGCCTGCGCGGCAAGGCAGGCTGGGGCGAGAACATGGCCTTCCTGACCGCCATGTCGAACTCATTCGGCGCGCGCTGGTTCGACGAGAACTGGAAGCCGCAATTCGATCAGCCCGAATGGAAGAACACGCTGCAATTCTATGTCGACCTGATGAAGGCCGACGGCCCCGAGGGCGCGTCGTCCAACGGCTTCAACGAAAACCTGGCGCTGTTCCAGCAGGGCAAATGCGGCATGTGGATCGACGCCACTGTCGCTGCCTCCTTCGTCTCCGACCCGAAGAACTCAACCGTCGCCGACAAGGTCGGCTATGCGCTGGCGCCGGACAATGGCCTGGGCAAGCGCGGCAATTGGCTGTGGGCCTGGTCGCTGGCCATCCCCGCCGGCACCCAGAAGGCCGACGCCGCTCAAAAGTTCGTATCCTGGGCTACCAGCAAGCACTATGCCGAGCTCGTCGCCTCGAAGGAAGGCTGGGCCAACGTTCCGCCGGGAACGCGCTCCTCGCTCTATGCCAATCCCGAGTACCAGAAGGCAGCGCCTTTCGCCAAGATGACGCTGGACTCGATCAACTCCGCCGATCCGACGCACCCAACCGTCAAGCCGGTGCCTTATGTCGGCGTCCAGTTCGTCGCCATTCCTGAGTTCCAGGGTCTCGGCACCACCGTCGGCCAGCTCTTCTCAGCGGCACTTGCCGGCCAGTCGAGCGTCGACGATGCCTTGAAGCAGGCGCAGGATGCCGCCACCGCGACGATGACCGAGGGTGGTTACATCAAGTAAGGCTCCTCCCGGTGCCGGTTGCCAATAGCAATCGGCACCGGCCGCCCGAATCCCAGTTCGGGCGGCCAGCTTCATACCGCTGAAAAAACTTGGCTGACCTCGAAGGGTGACCGTCATGGCTACTCAGCAGACCCGTTCGCTTGCCCGTTTCATGATGGCGCCATCCGTGGTGCTGCTGCTGGTTTGGATGATTGTGCCGCTGGCATTCACGCTGTGGTTCTCCTTCCAGCAGTACAATCCGCTCAATCCGATGCGCGACGGCTTCGTCGGCTTTTCGAACTACGCGCTGTTCTATTCCAACCCGGCATTCCTGCAGTCGATCCTCAACACGCTCACCATCGTCGTCAGCGTGCTTTTGATCACGGTGATTGGCGGTATCCTGCTGGCCCTTCTGCTCGATCAGCCGATGTGGGGACAGGGCATCGTCCGCATCCTCGTCATCTCGCCGTTCTTCGTCATGCCGCCGGTGGCAGCACTGGTCTGGAAGAACATGATCATGCACCCGCAATACGGTGTCTTCGCCGATATTGCGCGCTTCTTCGGCGGGCAGCCGATCGACTGGTTCGGGCAGCACCCGCTCCTGGCGATCATCATCATCGTTGCCTGGCAGTGGCTGCCGTTTGCGACGCTGATCCTGTTGACCGCGCTTCAGTCGCTCGACGGCGAGCAGAAGGAAGCCGCCGAAATGGACGGTGCCGGCTTCATCAGCCGCTTCATTTATTTGACGCTGCCGCATATGTCGCGCGCCATAACCGTCGTCATCCTGATCCAGACGATCTTCCTTCTCTCGGTCTATGCCGAGATCCTTGTCACCACCAATGGCGGCCCGGGTTACGCCTCCACCAACCTGCCCTTCCTCGTCTACCAGAAGGCATTGCTGGAGTTCAAAATCGGCCAGGCGTCCGCCGGCGGCATCATCGCAGTCATTCTCGCCAACATCGTCGCCTTCTTCGCCATGCGCGCCGTCGGCAAGAACTTGGACAAATAAGGGAGGCTAAGATGGCACGTGCAGTCACCACCCAGCACAAGACGATTGCGACCGCGGCCGCCTGGATCGTCGCACTGCTGATCTTCTTCCCGATCCTCTATACGATCATCACCTCGTTCAAGTCGGAGCAGGAGGCCATCCAGGGCTTCAACCTGTTCCCGTCGGGAACCACGGAGAGCTATTCCGAGGTCCAGGCGCAGAACGGTTATTTCAAGTTCTTCCTGAACTCGGTGTTCCTGTCGGTCGGCTCGACCGTGTTGGCTCTGCTCGTCGCCATACCGGCGGCATGGTCGATGGCGTTTTCGCCGGGCAAACGCACCAAGGACATCTTGATGTGGATGCTTTCCACCAAGATGATGCCGGCCGTCGCCGTGCTGTTTCCGATCTACCTGATCTTCCGCGACACCGGACTGCTCGACAGCCGCATCGGCCTGATGGTCATGCTGATGCTGATCAACCTGCCGATCGTGGTCTGGATGCTCTACACCTATTTCCGCGAGATCCCGGGCGAGATCCTGGAAGCGGCGCGCATGGATGGCGCATCGCTGTGGAACGAGATCATCTACGTGCTGACGCCGATGGCGGTGCCCGGCATCGCCTCGACCATGCTGCTCAACATCATTCTCGCCTGGAACGAGGCGTTCTGGACGATCCGGTTGACCACCACCGAAGCAGCGCCGCTCACCGCTTTCATCAGCTCCTTCTCCAGCCCGCAGGGGCTGTTCTGGGCCAAGCTTTCGGCCGCCTCGACGCTGGCGATCGCGCCGATCCTGATCATGGGCTGGTTCAGCCAGAAGCAGCTGGTCCGCGGCTTGACATTCGGTGCGGTGAAGTAACGGAAACGGCCTGACGCAAAACGACGAAATAGCCCTTCGGGGGAGGAAATCATGGGAAACATCACGCTCAAGAACGTCTCCAAATCCTTCGGGGCGACATCCATCATTCCCGGTCTCGACCTGGTCATCGAGAACGGCGAGTTCGTCGTCTTCGTCGGCCCGTCAGGCTGCGGCAAGTCAACGCTGTTGCGTCTGATCGCTGGCCTGGAGGATACCAGCGGCGGCACCATCAATATCGATGGCCGCGACGTCACCGGTGAGGCGCCGGCCAAGCGCAAGCTGGCCATGGTGTTCCAGTCCTATGCGCTCTACCCGCACATGACGGTGGCCAAGAACATCGCTTTCCCGCTGAAGATGGCGGGCGAGGACAAAGCCACCATCGACAAGAAGGTGAAGGACGCCGCCCGCATCTTGAACCTCACCAACTACCTCGACCGCCGCCCCGGCCAGCTCTCCGGCGGCCAGCGCCAGCGCGTCGCCATCGGCCGCGCCATCGTGCGCCAGCCTTCGGCCTTCCTGTTCGACGAGCCGTTGTCCAATCTCGACGCGGCGCTGCGCGGCACCATGCGGCTGGAGATCAGCGAGCTGCATCACCAGCTCAAGACCACCATGGTCTACGTCACCCACGACCAAATCGAGGCGATGACCATGGCCGACAAGATCGTCGTGCTCAATGCCGGCAATATCGAGCAGGTCGGCTCGCCGATGGAGCTCTACAAGACGCCGAAGAACCTGTTCGTCGCCGGCTTCATCGGTTCGCCGAAGATGAACCTGATCGAAGGCGCGCCGGCCGCCAAATATGGCGCCAAGACAGTCGGCATCCGCCCGGAGCATATGAACATCTCGAAGACGTCTGGCGACTGGAAGGCGACGGTCGGCGTTGCCGAGCATCTCGGCTCCGACACGTTTTTGCACGTCCAGGCGGATGGTGTCGGGCAGCTGACGGTGCGCGCCGACGGCGAGCTGGCCGCCCATCACGGCGACACGATCTACCTGACACCGGACAAGACCAAGCTGCATCGTTTCGGCACCGATGGGAAGGCGATGCTGCAATGAGGCTCGGAGGTAAATCGGCGCTGATTACCGGATCGGCGCGCGGCATCGGCAGGGCGTTTGCCGAAGCCTACATGCGGGAGGGGGCGACGGTCGCGATTGGCGACATCAATCTCGAAGCCGCCGAGAAGACGGCTTCGGAAATCGGCCACAACGCCTACGCGGTAAAGCTGGACGTCACCGATCTCGCGTCTATCGATGCGGCCGTCAAGGCGGTCGAAGCCAGGGCCGGCGGCCTCGATATCTTGATCAACAATGCTGCCCTGTTCGACCTGGCGCCGATCGTCGAGATCACCAAGACAAGCTACGACAAATTGTTTTCGGTCAACGTCGCCGGCACGTTGTTTACGTTGCAGGCCGCCGCCCGTTCGATGATTGCCCGCGGCAAGGGCGGCAAGATCATCAACATGGCAAGCCAGGCCGGGCGCCGCGGCGAGGCGCTGGTCGCCGTCTACTGCGCCACCAAGGCGGCGGTCATCTCGCTCACCCAGTCGGCAGGGCTCGACCTGATCAAACACCGCATCAACGTCAATGCCATCGCCCCGGGTGTCGTCGACGGCGAGCACTGGGACCATGTCGATGCCTTGTTCGCCAAGTTCGAGAACCGGCCGAGGGGCGAGAAGAAGAGGCTGGTCGGCGAAGCCGTGCCTTATGGCCGCATGGGCACGGCGCAAGACCTCACCGGCATGGCGGTGTTCCTGGCCAGCGACGAGGCCGAATACATCGTTGCCCAGACCTATAATGTCGATGGCGGCCAGTGGATGAGTTGAGGGGGGTCAAGGCGCTCTTCTCCCCGTCTCCTCCACGGGGGGAAGAGCCGTCCCGCTAAAGGGTAAAAACAGATGTCCGTGAAACTCTCTTCTTCCAACCTCGCTACGCTGCCGCCCAAGGTCGCCGGCCCGAAATACGATCGCGCCACGCTCAAGGCCGGGATCGTGCATTTCGGCGTCGGCAATTTCCATCGCTCGCACCAGGCCGTCTATCTCGACGACCTGTTCAATTCGGGCGTCGGCCACGACTGGGCCATTGTTGGCGCCGGCGTCTTCGAGGGCGAGAAGGTCGGCCGCGGCAAGCTGCAGGAACAGGACTGGCTGACCACCGTGGTCGAGCAGGACAGCGGCCATATGAGCGCGCGCGTCACCGGCGTCATGATCGATTTCCTGATGCCGGGCGACGCGGCCGCAATCGTCGAGCAGCTTGCCGATCCGGCGATCAAGATCGTTTCCCTGACCATCACCGAGGGTGGCTATTTCATCGATCCGGCTTCCGGCGTCTTCAATCCGACGCATCCCGACATCGTTGCCGACGCGCAACTCGGGGCGACACCGAAGACCGTCTTCGGCCTCATCCTCGCCGGGCTGCTGCGCCGCCGCGCCGACGGCATCGTGCCTTTTACAATCATGTCCTGCGACAACATCCCCCATAACGGCCACGTCACCTCGGATGGCGTCATCGGCCTGGCGCGGCTGATCGACGAGGATCTGGCAAACTGGGTGAGCGAAAACGTTGCCTTTCCCAATGGCATGGTCGACCGCATCACGCCGGCCACAACCGACCGCGAGCGCGGCATTCTCTCCAGCGAGTTCGGCCTCGACGACAATTGGCCGGTGTTTTGCGAGCCGTTCAAGCAATGGGTGCTGGAGGACCGTTTCACCGATGGCCGCCCGTCGCTGGAACAGGTCGGCGTGCAGTTCGTCAGCGACGTCGCGCCCTATGAGCTGATGAAGATCCGCATCCTCAATGGCGGCCATGCGACCATCGCCTATCCGGCCGGGCTGATGGACATCCATTTCGTTCATGAGGCGATGCAGGAGCCGCTGGTATGCGGCTTCCTCGACAAGCTCGAGCATGACGAGATCATCCCGACCGTGCCGCCGGTGCCGGACACCGACCTCGAAGATTACTACCAACTCATCGAGCACCGATTCTCCAACCCGAAGATCGGCGACACTATACGGCGGCTTTGCCTCGACGGCTCCAACCGCCAGCCGAAATTCATCATTCCGACCATCGCCGACCGGCTGAAGGCCGGCAAGAGCGTCACCGGCCTGGCGCTGGAATCGGCACTCTGGTGTCGCTACTGCTTCGGCACGACGGATTCCGGTGCCGTCACCGAGCCCAACGACCCGAACTGGGGCCGGTTGCAGGCGACCGCCAAGGCGGCCAGGGGCATGCCTGCTGCCTGGCTTGCCATGGAAGACATCTATGGCGATGTCGGCCGCTCTCCGCCGTTCGCCGAAGCCTTCGGCCAAGCGCTCAAATCGCTGTGGGCGGACGGCGCGCGCGCGACACTGACGCGCTATCTCGCCGGCGACCTCTGAAGCCGATCCAGCGCGATGACGCCTGAACTGGTCATTTTCGACTGTGACGGCGTGCTGGTGGATAGCGAGATGCTGTCGGTCGCGGCATTGCTGGAGATGATCGCGCTTGCGGGCGGCGACGTCAGCGAGGACATTGCCTACGAGCACTTCCTCGGCAAGAGCATGAAGAGCGTCCGCGAAATCCTCGCAAGCGACTTCGGGCTCGATCTCACCGACCAGCATCTGATCGAGATGCGCTCCGAACTGATGCGCAAGTTCCGCCAGGAGCTGAAACCGATGCCAGGCATCGCACAGGTCCTGCCGAAGCTCGGCGTGCCGTGCTGCGTCGCCTCCTCCGGCACGCTGGAGCGGATCCGCTATGCGCTCCAGGTTACGGGGTTGCTTGGGCTGCTGGAGCCGCATTTGTTCAGCGCTGCCATGGTGGCGCGGGGCAAACCGGCGCCCGATCTTTTTCTCCATGCAGCAGATAAAATGGGAGCGGCCCCGCGAAACTGCCTCGTCGTCGAGGACAGCCCGGCCGGCATCGAAGCGGCGCGGGCGGCCGGCATGCGCGTCCTTGCCTTCACCGGCGGCTCGCACACCGGCAACCCGGCACTGAAAGCGCGGCTTGCGTCGAGTGAGCCGGACTTTATATTCGCTGACATGCTGCAATTGCCCGATCTGATTGCAGGCCTGGGAGCGAGAGCAAGAACACCTTGACCAACAGTTTCGTTTGCGCGGTCGATGTCGGCACCGGAAGCGCCCGTGCCGGCATTCTCGACACCGCTGGCGCCTTGCTCGGCCGCGCCGAGCACCCGATCGCCATGCAACAGCCGAAGGCCGACCACGCCGAGCACGATTCGCAGGATATCTGGTCGGCGGTGTGCATGGCCGTCCGTGCCGCCCGCGAAAAGGCGGGCGTGAAGGCCGAGGATATCGTCGGCATCTCCTTTGACGCCACCTGCTCGCTGGTGGTGCGAGACCGGCATGGCGGCCAGCTCAGCGTGTCCGTCACTGGTGAAAGGCGCTGGGACACCATCGTCTGGCTCGACCATCGTGCCATTGCCGAGGCCGACGAATGCACCGAAAGCGGCCATGCCGTGCTCGACTATATCGGCGGCGTCATGTCGCCGGAAATGGAGACGCCCAAGCTGATGTGGCTGAAGCGTAACCTGCCCGGAACATGGAACGAAGCCGGCTATCTATTCGACCTCACTGACTTCCTGACCTGGAAGGCAACCGGCTCGCTCGCCCGTTCGCAATGCACGCTGACCGCCAAATGGACCTATCTGGCCCATGAAGAGACCGGCTGGCGGCGCGACTTCTTCGAAGCGGTCGGGCTCGGCGACCTTTTCGAGCACGGCAATCTGCCGGGAAAGGCAAGCCCGGTCGGTGCCGATATCGGTCCGCTCGGCGCACAAGCCGCGGCGGAGCTTGGCCTCACCGAAAAATGCCGGGTCGGCGCCGGCGTCATCGATGCCTATGCCGGCGCGCTTGGCGTGCTCGGAGGCTTCGCCGGTGACGCGAAGGACATCGGCCGCCATCTGGCCCTGATCGCCGGTACCTCGAGTTGCGTCATGGCGATGTCGCCCGACCCGCAGCCTTTCGCCGGTGTCTGGGGGCCGTATTATGGCGCCGGCCTTCCCGGTCTGTGGCTGTCGGAAGGCGGCCAGTCGGCCACCGGGGCGCTGCTCGATCACATCATCCGCTGGCACGGCGCCGGCGGCGAGCCGGATGCCGCCATGCATGCCAGGATC
>NZ_SUEG01000096.1:1782-10528 GCF_005063415.1 Mesorhizobium sp. | reverse complement strand
CACGTACTGCCCGATTTCCACGGCAACCGCTCGCCGCTCGCCGACCCGCATGCCGTCGGCGTCATCAGCGGGCTGACGCTGGATTCCTCCTTCGACAGCCTGTGCAAGCTCTACTGGCGCACCGCGGTCAGCATCGCGCTTGGCGTCCGCCATGTGCTGGAAGCGCTGAACGAGAACGGCTATCTGATCGACACGCTGCACGTCACCGGCGGCCACACCAAGAACCCCTTGCTGATGGAGCTCTATGCCGACGCCACCGGCTGCACGGTGGTCGAGCCGCTGGCGGACGAGGCGGTGCTGCTCGGCACCGGCATGATTGCCGCCACCGCGGCCAGGCTCTTTCCCGATTTGAACGCTGCCTGCGTCGCCATGCAGCAGGGCGGCAAGACGCGAGAGCCCAATCCGGCTGCCGCCGGCCGGTTCGACCGCGACTATCGCGTGTTTCTCGAGATGCATCGGCAAAGGCGGGCGCTGGACGCGATCCGATAGATCGGGATCGGCCGCTATCTCTGGTTCCAGCGCCGGATAACCGGCTCGTCAAGATCGTGCTCATAACCGAGCACACTCACACTGGCGGTATCCAGCACGAAAAGCGCGCCACCTTGCGGTGGCAGGCCGAGCCAGCGTGCGGCCAGCACCCGCAGGAAATGCGAGCTTGAGAAGACCAGGACGTTGCTGCCGGCCTCGCGCAACTGGCTGACGATCCGGTCCGCCCTCGAGCCGACATCCGTGGCGGACTCCCCGCGCGGGCAGCCGTCGCGAAAGAGCCGCCAGCCGGGACGCTCGGCGAGGATTTGCTTGGTGGTCAATCCCTCATAGGCACCATAATCCCACTCCGCCAGATCGTCCTTCTTCACGCCTGACGAGCCGAAGCCGGCCAGCGCACAGGTGTTGAAGGCGCGCTGCGACGGGCTCGACCACACCGCCGAGAAGGACAGGCCCTTGAGCCGCTCAGTGACCCGCCTTGCCACGTCCGCGCCGGCCGGCGTCAGCGGTATGTCGGTACGGCCGGTATGTTTCCCGGACGCACTCCATTCCGTCTCGCCATGCCGAACCAGATAGATTTCGGGAAACGCGCTCATCAGGCTGCCTTTCAAATGGATCTGCCGTGACCATAGCTGCTTCCATAGCCTCTCCAATAGCATGCATTGAGTTGACTGGCTTAACCCTTCCGCAAGTCAGCCTCTTGCCACCGGTGCCCATTTGATAGACAAACCCGTCGTAATGCGGAATCCGGCCGATCTTGGCCATTTTCCGCGCTGAGACGCGGCTTCCGGCTCTTGCCGACGTGCCGCAATCGGATAGGCGGAAAACTAGAATGTCTGCGATCGAAGCCGACGCTCGCGCGCCGGAAAACCTTTGGCGTCGGGAAATCAGGGCGATGCTGGCGCTTGCCTGGCCGATGGTGCTGACCAATCTCGGCCAGACCGCGATGACCGCCACCGACGTCATGATGATGGGGCGGCTGGGGCCGGACACGCTGGCCAGCGGTGCGCTTGGTGCCAACCTCTACTTCATGCCGCTCATCTTCGGGCTCGGCCTGATGCTGGCGACCTCGCCGATGATGGCGACCGAGCTCGGCCGTCGCCGCCACTCGGTGCGCGACCTGCGCCGCACCGTGCGCCAGGGCCTGTGGCTGGCGATCCTCATCTGCCTTCCGATATGGATCCTTCTCTGGCACGGCGAGGCCGTATTGCTGGCCATGGGTCAGGAACCGGCACTGGCGCATCAGGCCGGCATCTATCTGCGCTGGCTCGAATGGGCGGTGCTGCCCTTTTTCGGCTACATCGTCCTGCGCTCGTTTATTTCGGCGCTGGAGCGGCCGGGCTGGGCACTGATCATCGTCTTCGTTGCCGTCGCCTGCAACGCCTTTTTCAACTGGCTGTTCATGTTCGGCAATCTCGGCATCCAATCGATGGGTATCGCCGGCTCCGGCCTTGCCACCACGCTGTCCAGCACATTGATGTTCGCCGGCATGGCGGCGGTGGTGATGCTTGAGAAGAAATTCCGGCGCTATCGTCTGTTCGGACGCTTCTGGCGGGCCGACTGGCCGCGCTTCAAGGGCCTGTTGCGGCTCGGCCTGCCGATCGCGGGCCTGCTGGCGTTCGAGGTGACGATCTTCAACGCGGCGGCCTTTCTCATGGGTCTGATCGATGCGGCCTCGCTTGCCGCCCATGCGATCGCCATCCAGATCGCCTCGATCACCTTCATGGTGCCGCTCGGCCTCAACCAGGCGGTGACGGTGCGCGTCGGACTTGCCCACGGCGCCGGCAATCCGGAAGGTGTCAGCCGGGCTGGCTGGACCGCCTATGTCGTCGGTGTCTCCTTCATGGCGCTGATGGGGCTGGTGATGATCCTGTGGCCGCATCTCCTGATCGGCGCCTTCATCGACCTGGGCAATCCGGCGAATGCCGAGGTGGTGGCGCTTGCCGTGTCGTTCCTCGCCTTTGCCGCGCTGTTCCAGGTTTTTGACGGTGCGCAGGCGGTCGCCAGCGGCATGCTGCGCGGCCTGCACGACACCAAGGTACCGATGATCTATGCCGCGATCGGCTATTGGGGCATCGGCCTGCCGCTCGGCGTACTGCTGGCCTTCCGTTTCGGCTTCAATGGCGTCGGCATCTGGATCGGCCTGTCGTCGGGACTGGCGGTGGTGGCGGCGCTCTTGCTGGGGCGCTGGCTGCGGCGCGACCGTATAGCGCCGCCTCTGGCGTTTGGGCGTTGAATTCGGATGGGCGCCGGTTGTCCGGTGGTCGTCATCTCCTGACATTGTGGCTGATTAACCGACGCCTGCAGATCGGCGCACGAAACGTCCGATAAGGGCCATGAGCGGACGCTTGGCACGGAGGCAACGAACGTCTCAATATGGGCCGCAAGGGGACAGGCAGCTTCAGGCTGCGGTTCCTCAAGAGCGGACATTCAGGTTGCGCGGGCATCGTCTCGACCACGGCCCAAGCCTGCCAAGCGCAAAGTTGCTCCGCGCAGTTTCTGTTGACGTATCTTAGGTCCCCGTCAATGCGCCATGGACGAGTGCGCGCAGCTCTTTGCGCACCGGAATGGCACTCGAAGGCAGCAGTTGCGTGAAGAGAATGACAACCAGGTCGTCGACCGGACTCACCCAGAAGAAGGTGCCTGCCGCCCCGCCCCAGCCATAGTCGCCCACTTGCGCCGAAATTTGTGCCTTGGCCGGATCGAGGACGACCGAGCCCAACAGACCGAACCCGACGCCGTCAAACTGGGTTTCGGCCCAAACTTCGGTTGCCATCGAGGCAAGATCTCCCGGTAGGTGATTGCACGCCGCCAATCTCAAAGTGCGGGGACTGAGGATGCGTTCGCCGTTGAGTTCACCTCCAGCCCGCAGCATTTCGGTGAACCTCCAATAGTCGTCGATGGTTCCGACGAGCCCGCCTCCACCGCAGAACGTATCAATCTTGCCTTGCCGCCACGCCGAAACCTGCGGCGCTTCGTGCAATGCCATGCCGCCAGCTGTAGCCTCATAGAGCGGGGGAAAACGGCCGATCTCAGCCTCCGGTACAGAGAAGCCGGTGTCGGTCATGCCGAGGGGCTCGAAGATCCGCGTCGCGAAGTACTTGTCGAGCGTCACTCCAGAAACGACTTCCACGATGCGGCCGATGACATCGGACCCGGTGCTGTATTGCCATTTCGTGCCCGGCTCCCATTCCAATGGCAGCTCGGCTATCCTGCGCACCATCTTGTCGAGCCCACCGTAAGCAAGGGCGAGGCCGAGTTTTTCCTTGGCATAAGCTTCACCGAGCAGTCGAGGGTTCGTGAAAAGGCTTAGGCCAGATGTGTGAGTCAGCAGATGGTGGATCGTCATCTTCGTTTTGACGGGCACCGTTTGGTCGAGCGACGTTGCGCCCGGTATCAGAACTTGCCTATTTTTGAATTCCGGCAGGTAAGCTTCGACCGGATCGTCGAGATGCAGGCGCGCCTCCTCGTACAGCATCATCAGCGCGACGGCGGTGACAGGCTTGGTCATCGAGTAGATGCGGGCGATGAGGTCGCGCTGCCAAGGCCGCTTGGCTTCGACGTCTGCGTGCCCGGCGCAGTCGAAAAAGGCGAGTTCTCCATGGCGCGCGATGAGCACCGCACCGCCCGGCCAGCGCCCGGTGTCGGCATATCGCTGCATCCACCGCTTCAGTCGCGCCAGCCGCGCCTTGTCGAAGCCGAGGTCCGCAGGATCACGAATCGGTTCGCTACCAAATTGACTCATCGCGCAAATGCCCTGTCGCAAACGAAGGCCCTTTGGACAATCCTGCGCTTTCCCCGCATTATTGCCAATAGTCGCCTGCTTGACCTCCAGTGAAGCTGCAGACGACGTCTGCTCTCAGGAATCCCAAATGCGGTCCCCTTCGGCAGACTTGCTGCGCAAAGCAGTCATGCGCGCCCTCACCTGGGAGAGCCTGCTCGGGGTCAAAAGTTGACGAAGGCTAACGTCGTCAAACGACCCAAACAACATGCGCCCCCTCAGCGGGCCGCCGCCCGCTGCTCGAGCGAGCGCGCATACTGCGTCAGCGGAAAGCACATGACGAAGAAGATCAGCGCTACCAGCCCATAGACTTTGAACGGTTCGAAGGTCGCATTGTTGATCGCATTGGATGTCCGCACCAGCTCCTCGAACCCGATGATCGAGGTCAGCGCGGTCGACTTGATCAGCTGTACCAGGAAACCGACGGTCGGCGCGCGGGTGATCGAAAACGCCTGCGGCAGGATGATCAGCCTGAGCTCCTGCAGATAGTGCAGGCCGAGGCTGGCGCCGGCGTCCCACTGGCCGCGCGGCAGTGCGTCGACGCCGCCGCGCCAGATCTCGGCGAGATAGGCGCTGGCGAAGAAGGTCAGGCCAAGCACCGCCGCGGTCCACGGCTCGATGCGCAGGCCCAGCATCGGCAGGCCGAAGAACATCAGGAACAGCTGCATCAGCAGCGGCGTGCCCTGGAAAAGCGCGATGTAGCCGGAGGCAAGCCGCCGCGCCCACTTGTTCTTGGCGATGCGGAAGAACAGCACGATCATGCCGACCACGGCGCCGCCGACAAAGGCGGCCAACGACAAGAGCACCGTCCAGCGCGCCGCCAGCAGTAGGTTGCGCAGAATATCCCAGAAGGTGAATTCGATCATGACACGCCGGCTCCAAGAAGCCGGCGCCCGCCGCCGACCAGCAGCCGGCGCAGCCCAATCGACAGGATGAGATAGACCATCGTCACCACGAAATAGGTCTCGAAAGCCCGGAACGTGCGTGCCTGCAGCATGTCGGCTTCGTAGGTCAGCTCGCGCACCGCGATCTGCGACACCACAGCGGATTCCAGCATCATGATGACGATCTGGCTGGTCAGCGCCGGATAGATCACCTTGAGCGCCTGCGGCAGCACGATCTTGATGAAGACCTGGCGCGGCCTGAGGCCAAGCGCCAGTGCCGCTTCCGTCTGCCCGGGAGGCACCGCATCGAGCCCTGCGCCAACGATCTCGATCGTATAAGCGGCCATGTTGAGCGTCATCGCCAACATGGCTGCCAGCACCGGATCGAGCCTGACGCCGATGCTGGGCAGCCCGAAGAAGATGAAGAACAGCTGCACCAGGAACGGCGTGTTGCGGATCACCTCGACGTAGACGCCGATCGCCCGCTTGAGCAGCAGCGGACCGTTCCGCCGCCCTGCGGCGCCGAGGATGCTGAGCAACGTTCCCGCCAGCGTGGTCACGGCGATCAACAGGATCGTCGTGGCCGCGCCGCGCGCGATCGCCCCTGTCGCCCCGGCAAGCCAGCCGAAGTCGAGGCTATAGGTCACCGGCCGTCAATCCTTGAGATTGGCGGGATCGAGCGGTGTCTTCAGCCAAGCCTTCGAGCTTTCGTCCAGTTTGCCATCGGCCAGCATCTTGGCAACCGCATCGTTGACCGCTTGCTTGAGGCGGTCTTCCTTCTTGTTGAGGCCGATATGCGAGGGCGAGGTGAGAAGCTGGAATTTCTGTTCCGGCTTCAGCGCCTCCTGACGGGCGAGCACCTGGGCGCCGACATCGTTGCCGACCACCATCAGCTGGGTCTGGCCCGAGATGAACGCCTGGATGACGGAATTGTAGTTGTCGAAGCGGCGGATGTCGGCCGAGGCGGGTGCTGCCTCGGTCAGCGACGTGTCCTCCAGCGTGCCGCGATTGACGGCGATCGACTTGTCGGCGAGGTCTTCCTTGCCTTTGACCGCAAGTGCTGCCGGGCCGATGACGGCGATGTAATAGGGCGCGTAGGCGGCGGCGAAATCGATCACCTGCTCACGCTCCTTGGAGTAGCCGACGCTCATCAGCAGGTCGACACGCTTGTCGGTCAGGTACGGAATGCGGTTCTGGCCGGTCACGCTGACCAGATTGAGCTTGACCTTGAGCTGGTCGGCGATGGATTGCGCCACGTCGATGTCGTAGCCCTTGATGCTCATATCGGCGCTGGCCGAGGAGAAAGGCGGGAAATCGGAAAAGATGCCGACATTGATCGCGCCGGCCTTGACGATGTCGTCGATTGCGTCGGCATTGACGGCCTGGGTGGTGAAACCAAGACCGGCCGCACCGAGCATCAGCACGGCGGCGATAGATGATTTGAGTTTCATGTGAAGTCTCATTTTTATTCCCCTGCTGGAAGCTTGTTTGTTTGAGTGCAACCGCCGGCTCCAGCGCGGCGGTCGCCTTTGGATTCTCTAGTGGACCATGATCGTCTCCGAAAACCGGTTCGCACTTTCGGGATCATGGTCGAGCGTGTCAGCCCGCTTTGCCGGTGATTGCCGGGCTGAAGACCATCAGGCTGAGGATCTCGAACAGCACCTGCGCGCCGGCGTGCGCCGTGTTGGTGGTCGCGTCGTACTGTGGTGCCACCTCGACGACGTCGCCGCCGACGATGTTGAGGCCTTTCAGGCCGCGCAGCAGCTCGAGCACTTCGCGCGTCGTCAGCCCGCCGACTTCCGGTGTGCCGGTGCCCGGCGCAAAGGCCGGATCGACGCTGTCGATGTCGAAGGAGACATAGGTCGGGCCGTCGCCGACTATCCTGCGCGCCTTCTCGATGATGGCGGGAATGCCGAGGCCGGTCACCTCTTCGGCATGCACGACGGTCATGCCGGACTCATAGGTGAACTCCCAAAGGTACTCGGCCGAGCCGCGAATGCCGATCTGGATGGTGCGGCTCGGGTCGAGCACGCCGTCCAGCACTGCGTTGCGGAACGGCCCGCCATGGTGGAACTTGGTCATGTCGAACAGGCCGCTGGTATCGCAATGGGCGTCGATATGGATCATGCCCACCGGCGCTTGTCTGCCGACAGCCTTCAGGATCGGGTGGCTGATCGAATGGTCGCCGCCGACAGATAAGGGCAGCACGCCGGCGTCGACGATCTGGTTGGTGCGGCGTTCGATGTCGTCATGGCTGGTCTCCAGCCGGTAGCGGCTCTGGAACGGCACGTCGCCGATGTCGGCGACCTTCAGCTCATGCGTCGGCGCGCATTCCAGCACATGATTGTAGGGGCCGATGCGCTCGATGGCGCGCAGTGCCCTTGGCCCGAAACGGGCGCCCGGCCGGTTGGTGACGCCCAGATCCATCGGCACACCGATCATCGCCACCTGAAGATCGCCGAAATCCGGATTGTCGGCGGCGATTTCACGATAGGGCGCCGCGAGGAAGGTCGGGATGCCGGAATAGGGCGCCAGCCGCGTGCCGCTCTTGGAGAAGATCTTGTCGGCGACACGCTGGAATTTCGGGTCGAACATTTCGCCGCCATGGCTCTCGCCGTATTTGCGGCGCAACGCTTCGAGCTTGCCGCGGTCGTAACCCATGTCGGTCCTCCATGGCTGGTGAAGCGCGCGGACGGCGGCCTCGATAGCCGCAGCCGTCGGCTGCCTGCAGCTCTCACGTCTTGATGCAATGCCTGGGCAAAGTGTCCTGTAGCTGCTTTGAAAAATCAATTGATATTGTTAAGGTGTTTGTTGTGAGAAAATCTCACAGAGTTCAGGTTCCAATGGCCAAGCGTTTGCCACCGCTCAATCCGCTGCGCGCCTTCGAGGCGACGGCGCGCCATGCCTCGCTGAGCAAGGCGGCGGCGGAGCTCAACGTCACCCACGGCGCCATCAGCCATCAGATCAAGGCGCTCGAACAATCATTGGGCGTCAAGCTGTTCGAGCGTGCCGGCCAGCGGGTGAAGCTGACGCCGCACGGCGCCGAATTGCTGCCGGCGGTGTCGACCGCCTTCGACGGCATTGCCGCCGCCACCCAGCGCATGACGAGGCCGGCCAGCACCGGCGCGCTGTCGGTATCCTGCGTGCCGGCGCTGCTGTTGCTGTGGATGATCCCGCGGCTGGGCAGCTTCACTTCGCAATATCCGGATATCCGGCTGACGCTGATCCCATCCAATGATGCCAAGGACGTCCGCGCACCGCATATCGATGTCTGCGTGCACTATGGTGACGGCAGCTGGACCGATTGCTGGATGCGCAAATGGTCGGGTCTCGAACTTTTCCCGGTGGTCAGCCCGACGCTGATCAACAACCGCCCGATCCGCACCGTCCGCGACCTCGCCGATCACGTCTTCCTGCATGGCGACGATGGCCGCGAATGGCACACCTGGCTGGCCGCCGCCGACGCGCTGGACCTGGAGCGCGGCCGCCGCCACCATCTTGGCGACGCGCGCATGGCGACCGAAGCCGCTGTCCACGGCCATGGCGTGGCGCTCGGCGACACGGTGACGGCAAGCGGACTGCTCGCCAGGGGCTT
>NZ_SUEG01000096.1:0-1772 GCF_005063415.1 Mesorhizobium sp. | reverse complement strand
GTTCAGCCTTTCCGTGCCGGCGGTCGACGATTTCTACGTCGTCTGCCGCAACGAGATGCGGTCGGCACCGATCGTGCAATTGTTCATCGACTGGCTGTTTGCCGAGAAAGAGCAGGCCGACCGCCGCGCCGACGCGCCCGTGGCAGGCCGCATCGGCATTCGCCGCAAGCGTCCGGCGCTCAAGGTGGTCGGCGCCAAGACCGCATCCTGAGGCCGACACTGCCGTAGGCGCCGCTTGCCGCAGGGGCTTCTTTTTGTCGGGCCAGCCCGCAAAGCGGGAGGCGCGTTCAAAAATTCGATGCTAAGAGGCATTTGGAGCAATTCCAGGAAAAGTGCGCAGCGGTTTTCCGTCCGGAATTGCGCTAGACAAAAAGCTAGAGCGAGCAGCGAAGGCGGCATTGAGCGATGGCAAAGACCGATATAGCGCGGCGCGTCTACAACCACACCTGGAAGCTCGACCCGATCGTCCGCAGCTTGCTGGACACCGATTTCTACAAGCTTCTGATGCTGCAGATGATCTGGGGCATGTATCCCAAGGTCGACACCACCTTCTCGCTGATCAACCGGACCACCTCGGTCCGCCTTGCCGAGGAGATTGACGAGACGGAGCTGCGCGAGCAACTCGACCATGCCCGTACGCTGCGTTTCTCGAAGAAAGAGATGATCTGGCTCGGCGGCAACACCTTCTATGGCCGCAAGCAGATATTCGAACCGGAATTCCTCGCCTGGCTGGAAAATTTCCGGCTGCCGGAATACGAGCTTTCCAAGCGCGACGGCCAATACGAACTCGCCTTCAGCGGTCCGTGGATGTACACGACGCTGTGGGAGATCCCGGCGCTCGCCATTATCAACGAACTGCGCTCGCGCGCGGCCATGCGGGCGTTCGGGCCGTTCGCGCTCGACGTGCTCTATGCCCGCGCCAAGGCCAAGATGTGGGCCAAGACCGAGCGGCTGAAGGCGCTGCCCGGCATCCGCATCTCGGATTTCGGCACCCGCCGCCGTCATTCTTTCCTGTGGCAGCGCTGGTGCGTCGAAGCGTTGAAGGAGGGCATCGGCGAGGCCTTCACCGGCACCTCCAATGTGCTGCTCGCCATGGACAACGATCTCGAGGCGCTCGGCACCAATGCGCATGAACTGCCGATGGTGTTCGCCGCGCTCACCAATTCGGAAAAGGAATTGAAACAGTCGCCCTACAACGTGCTGCAGGACTGGCAGCGCTACTACGGCGGCAATTTGCTGATCGTGCTGCCGGACACCTTCGGCACCGCGGCGTTCCTGCGCGATGCGCCGGACTGGGTCGCCGACTGGACCGGGTTCCGCCCCGACAGCGCGCCGCCGATCGAGGGCGGCGAGAAGATCATTTCCTGGTGGCGCGAAAAGGGCAAGGACCCCAAGCAGAAGCTGCTCATCTTCTCGGATGGGCTGGAGGTCGAGACCATCGAGGAAACCTACCGCCACTTCCGCGGCAAGGTGCGCATGTCCTTCGGCTGGGGCACCAATCTGACTAACGATTTCGAGGGCTGCGCGCCGACCGAGACCAACCGGCTAGACGCCATCTCGCTGGTCTGCAAGGTCACCGAAGCCAACGGCAGGCCGGCGGTCAAGCTCTCCGACAATCCGGCCAAGTCGACAGGCGACGAGAAAGAGATCGAGCGCTATTTGCGCATCTTCGGCCAGAAGGACCGCGTGGAGCAGCTGGTGAAGGTGTGAGGGCCGACAAGAAGTATTTCTTGGAAAGCATGAGTTCCCGCCCACCCCCCTCTGTCCTGCCG
>NZ_SUEG01000095.1:8343-20391 GCF_005063415.1 Mesorhizobium sp. | reverse complement strand
CCGCCGGCCCCTACATCTTCACCGTCGGTCCGGGCGACGCCGAGGGCATTCCGATGCGGGCCGTCGACATCGTGCTGCGCTCGGCTGCCGGCGAGGTCGACCGCCGGGCGCGCCCGGTCGGTTTTTCCCTGATGGCGGCCGGCCTGGTCGGGCTGGTGCTGGCATTCCGTTTCGGCGGCCGCAGGCCGGAAAATCCGAACTCGCAGCCGCCACCGCCGCGCTGGGGCAGGGGCTCCAATTGAACTATCGCCACGCCTACCATGCCGGAAACTTCGCCGACGTCGTCAAGCATGTCGTGCTCAGCCGGCTGATCGAATATCTGAAGCAGAAGGACAAGGCGTTTCGCGTCATCGACACCCATGCCGGGATCGGCCGTTACGATCTGTCCTCGACCGAAGCGCAAAAGACCGGCGAATGGCAAGGCGGCATCGGCCGGCTGATCGATGTGGCCCTCGATGCGCCGGCGGCAGCACTGCTGGCGCCGTATCTTGAGGCTGTCCGTTCGCTCAATCCGGACGGCGGCGTGAAAAAATACCCGGGTTCGCCGCTGATCGCCCGGCACCTGATGCGCAAGCAGGACCGGCTGTCGGCGGTCGAACTGCACGCTAAGGATGCTGCCAGGCTGAAGGCGCTGTTCGACGGTGACTTCCAGACCCGGGTGATCGAACTCGACGGCTGGCTGGCGCTCGGCGCGCATCTGCCGCCAAAGGAAAAGCGCGGCCTCGTGCTGATCGATCCGCCTTTCGAGGAAGAGGGTGAGTTCGGTCGCTTGGTCGACGGGCTGCAAAGAGCCCATCGGCGCTGGCCAGGAGGAATTTACGCACTGTGGTATCCGCTCAAGGACCGCAAGGCGGTCGCCGCCTTCCGCAAAGCGCTGAAGCAGACGGGCATTCCGAAGCTGCTCGATATTGATTTTGAGATCAGGCCGGCATCCGTCGAGCCGAGCCTCGACGGCAGCGGCATGGTGGTGGTCAATCCGCCCTTCACGCTGGAAGGCGAGTTACGGACACTGCTGCCGGCGCTGCACCGGCTGCTTGCACTCGAGCAGCCGTCGCATTGGACGCTGGATTGGCTGGCGGGAGAGTAGTTTGAGGCGCGGCCCTGCCGTTCCGTCAGCGCAACCACCGTCACCACAACCATCGTCGCTACAACCGCTTGACCGCGCGTCAGCGAATCCGCACAGTGCGCGCAGTCGACCTTGAGAGGCTGCCATGACTCGCTTCGCCCAATCCGCCCTTGCCGCACTGCTCGCCTTTTGCACGCCGCTGGCCGCACCTCTTGGCGTCACCCAGGCAGTCCAGGCGGCCGACCTTGCAATCTATACCGACGAGGATAGCGGCGTCTGCGGCGAGGCCTGGGTCCTGAACAAGATCACCGACCGCTTCTCCTATCAGGTGCATCACGTGCCGCATCTGCCCGACGTGCAGATCGTCGACTTCCAGCGTATCCATCAGCATCGCTATCTGCCGGCCGACGACACCTGGCCGATCGGCCGCCGTTATTGCGGCGCCACCGTCAGCCTCTCCGACGGCGGCGCCCGCACCATCTGGTACCTGATCGAAGAAGGCCAGGGCTTTGCCTCGATCGGCGACAATGTCGAATTCTGCGTCTCGGGCTTCGACCGCTGGATGGTCTATAACGGCCGCTGCCGCGTCCTGCGCTGAACCGGCGCCCTTCGATTCCCGATGGATTGTTGCGCCCTTAAGTGGTCGAGAAAAGAAACACCTGACGGCCATCAGGATCGCGGACGATAACACGCCTGCCCATAGCCGTCGCCTTGACATCCGCGATGACTCCAAAGCCATTGGCCTTCGCCGCAGAAGCGGCTTCGTCTGCGTCGGCGATTTCGAAGCCGATCATCGTTCCCGCTCCTTCCGTCATCGTTCCTTCGTTTGCCGGATAGAGTTCGATCGCGAGCCCTTGACCTTGGAACGCGAAATGTATCGGACCAGAGCCGTGCTGCTCTTGCCTGAAGACAATTCCGAAATTCGCGTAGAAAGCGGCGGCTGATCTGGGATCAGCCGAAAACCATGTGACAAATGCCAAGCTCGGTAAGGAGGACATTCATACCTCTCTGATGTGAGGGTTGTCCGGCACTCAAGGTCGGACGGAGGTTGCCAAAATAGTAGACTTCTATGCAAGTCGACGCCAACAGACCACATCGATCACTGTGCGGGGAAACAGCACTACATGGATTCGCTTGTCTACGTTGTTGCTCTCGGCGCGGTCGTTGCTGGCTTCGTCCAGGGGCTGTCCGGGTTCGCCTTCAGCCTGGTTGCCATGTCGTTTTGGGTTTGGAGCGTGGAGCCCCAGCTTGCTGCCGCCATGGCGGTCTTCGGGGCGCTCACCGGTCAGATCATCGCTGCCGTCACCGTCCGCCGGGGTTTCGACCTCAAGCTTCTGCTGCCCTTCCTGATCGGCGGGATCATAGGGATTCCGGTCGGTGTCGCCGTCCTGCCCTTGCTGGATGTGCAGTTGTTCAAGCTGGTCTTCGGCGCGCTGCTGGTCGTGTGGTGTCCCTTGATGCTCTTTGCCCGTCGCCTCCCTCCCATCACGGTCGGAGGTCCTGTTGCAGACGGTGCGATAGGTCTGGTCGGGGGCATCATGGGTGGACTTGGCGGCTTCACCGGCCCGGTTCCAACGCTGTGGTGCGTGCTGCGTCAATGGGAAAAGGACAGGCAGCGCATTGTCATTCAGAATTTCAACCTTGTGACCCTCTCCATGACGATGGCCGCCTATGTTGCGGCCGGAAAGATCAAGCTCGAAATGCTGCCGATGTTTGCCGTCGTCGCGCCGGCGATGTTGATACCGACACTGCTTGGCGCGAGACTCTACATCGGCGTTAGCGAGGCGACTTTTCGAAAGATCGTCCTCACGCTCTTGGCCGCATCAGGTGCAGCATTGTTGGCATCGTCCTTGCCGCATCTCATGAGCCGGCTTTGAACGACACACAGAAATCCCGACACCCGCCGTGCCTGCGCTATCGACCGATGCGGCCCGCTCCCGATAGGTAGGCGCAGATCAGTTCGACGAGTTGCTTTTGCAGCTCCGGCGCGGCGAGCATGTTTCGGCGTGCCGCGTTATGGATCACACCTTCGATCGCCGACGACAGCACGCGCGCGACGGCCTCCGTGTCGGCGCCTTTCCTTGGCTTGCGATAAGTGGCGACAGCAGTCGCATAGTGATTGAGGTATTGTGCCTGGAACGAAGCATGGGCGGCCCTGGAGCCGCGATCGCCCGGCGCCTCGTCGAGCAGCACCTGATGTAGTGTCGGGTGAATGCTGTGCGCCGCGATCATGCCGCGCACCAGCTCCTGCGCGAATTTCCTGAGCGGCTTTTGGTCTTCCGCCGAATCGCGAATGACCGACAGCACATGATCGAAGTGACGGCGCCGGACGGCTTCCAGCAGGGAAAGCTTGTCGGGAAAATACTGGTAGAGCGTGCCGATGCTCACACCTGCCGTCTCGGCCACCTTGTTGGTGGTGAAGCCGGCCCAGCCCAGCCGGCTCAGAACATGAGCCGCCGCCTCGATGATCGCCTCGACGGTTGCCCTGGAACGCGCCTGGCGCGGCTGCTTGCGCATGCGCGGATGCGGTTTTGCAATGCGAGTAGACACGCCCGCTCATTCCCCTGAAAATATAGACAACATACTCGCATTTCCGAAAAAGGACACCGACCATGAGTGCGCTCGCTCTGCTTCGCAGCCTGTTTGCCTATCAGGCCTGGGCCAATGACGAACTGTTGGAAAAGCTCGCGAGTCTCGACCCGCACGTTCACGGTAAGGAACGGGAGGCCGTGATACGGCTCGTCGATCACAGCCATGTGGTGTCGCGGATATTCTCGGCGCACCTGATTGCCGCAAGCCATGGCTACTCCGCCGACACCACCGAGGACACGCCGGCGTTCGACGAACTTCGCGCTGCGGTCGCAGCGACCGATCGCTGGTATCTCGATTATGTCGAAACCGTTTCGTCGCGGCAGCTGTCCGAGCCCGTCGCATTCGTGTTCAGCGACGGGGATAAGGCATTGATGTCGCGACAGGAAATGCTGACCCACGTCGTACTGCACGGCGGCTATCATCGCGGTGAAGCGGGGCGCATCCTGGCGCAGATTTCCGTCATGCCACCATGGGATACCTTCGCCGTCCATCTCCACAGGGCCGAGCCTTCGCGCCGGCTGCAGATGCAGCGCGAGCCGCTCGGCGCCTGAACGGCCGAGCGCATTCGATCACGAGGTCGGCTCGACCGGATCTATCGAGCGATATCCTGTCTTTCAGAAATGCGAGCTATCTGCTTACTTTCATCGCGTCGTGCAAGATAGTGCAGCGGCGTGCTCGTCGCGTTGCTTCCTACTTACCTGTAGTTTATCGTTTCGGACAAGACGAGGCGGGCGACCGCCTTCGCTCTTGACAATGTTCGCGCCGAGCGTCGGACGTTGAAGCGCAAAGCTGGTCGAAAAGGTCCTGAGCTTGACGAGAAGACCGGTCGAGATAGAGCGACCAGAATTTCTGTCGCAGAACTTCGCTGCGGGACACAAAGATTCGCAGCCGATTTTTGCGCCGGTAAAATGGTCGCGCGCTCGCCGTAACGGAAACTTAAGCTGCAAAAATCATTCTAATGCTTCGCTGGCTAGCAAGCCGCGAGTCAGATATGCAATGCGCGCCGGGTCAATAACGGCCGTCGGCACAACGGAAGGGGCATGATATGGCTAAGCAGTCATCCAAAGCGCCGGCATCCAAGGCACCGGCAAAGTCACCGGCAAAGAAAGCACCAGCAAAAGCAGCCGCGGCAAAGACCGCAACTGCTGTGAAGAAAGCAGCACCCGCTGCCAAAGCGAAGGCCGCTGCGCCTAAGGCAAAAGCAGCGCCAGCCAAAAAGCCGGTCGCCAAGGCCGCGGCAAAACCGGCCGTGAAGAAAGCAGCACCTGCCAAGGCAAAAGCAGCACCGGCCAAGGCTGCACCGGCTAAGAAGGCGGCACCGGCCAAGAAGCCGGCTGCAAAGGCCGCGGCGAAGCCCGCTGCAAAGAAGGCAGCACCGGCAAAGGCCGCCGCTGCGAAATCTTCTGCAGCAGTGAAGAAGGCAGCGCCCGCGGCCAAGCCAAAGGCAGCGCCCGCAAAGGCGAAGGCCAAGAAGTAGTCGCCGCCCTGCTACCGCCGGGGACAGTACTCAAGACGGCCAGGGCGGGATGCCGAACAGGCGCCTCGCTTGCCGGTTGACAATCGGGCAGGACGAGAAAGAGGCGGGAGGAAGACGTCTTTTCGCAGTTCCCAGGACTTCGCCATGCGGCGAAGTCCGGTGGGATTTCCGTGGCTGCCAAAGACCAACCTTCGGTGCAAGGCCGAGTTGGTAGCTGATCGGATCTGGATTGTCCGACCTGCTCGCGTCTGCCCGCCGCACTGCGGCTTATCGCATCGCGATTGACATCGAGACAATGGTTGCACGCTGGCGGCGCGGTTTTCCGCCTCTGGCCGTTGATGAACCCTGCATGATCGTTCAACAGTGCCAACGCACGAGCCCCTGTCGGAATCGATTTTCGGTGCGGGTCATGCGCGAAGTCACAATGCTACCGCGTCCTTTGCGCGTCCAACAGGGCGTATGGAGCTGTAGCCGGCAAACAGGAATCCACAATGCCCAGACTGCTCTACGCGTCTACTTCTCCCTACAGTTCCAAGGTGCGCATGGCAGCACTTCATGCCGGCATTGCGGTCGATCTCGTGCCGATAAAGACCGAGGAAAGGCCGGCCGAACTGATCGGCGCCAATCCGCTCGGCAAGATCCCGGTGCTGGTGCTCGATGACGGCCGCTCGGTCCATGACAGCCGCGCCATCACCCAGCATCTCAACCGGATGTCGAAGAACGCATTGTTTCCGCGCAATCCCGACAAGCGCCTTGAGGCGGAGGTGCTGGAGGCATTGGCCGACGGTATCTGCGACTGCGCGCTGTCGATGGTCTATGAGCGGCGCACGCGGCCGGAAGAGATGGTCTACCAGCCTTGGCTTGAGCGCCAGTGGACGAAGATTTCGGCCGCGCTCGATCTGCTCAACGCCAACCCGCCGAAGCTGCCGAAGAAAATCACCGTCGGCCAGATCGCGCTGCGCGCCTGCCTCGGTTATCTCTCGCTGCGCTTCGCTGGAAAATGGGAAAAGGGCCGCGGCCGGCTGACGCGCTGGGCGGCACGCTTCGACGAGAAATTCCCGGAGCTGAAGCCCGGCATCCCGGCTTGAGGGCAAGCGGTCTCAGCCGGTGCCCACAAAAAAAGCCGGGCGCGAGGCCCGGCTTTTTCGTGTCGTGGCTTGGACGACTTAGAACTTCATACCGACGCCGAAAGTGACGCGATTGTCGGTCGACTTGACCTTGCCGATACCGTCGAAGTCCTTCCTGCCGAAGTCCGTGTAACGATACTCGACACGGCCGAACACATTGTCGGTGATCTTGATGTCGGTACCCACGCCGGCTGTCCAGCCAAACTGGGTGTTGGTGTCGCTGACGCCGGCCGCTTCAATCTTCTGGTTCTTCAGCGCGCCACCGGCGGTGCCGTAGAGCAGGATATCCGGGGTGACAGCGTAGCCGAGGCGAGCACGCAACGAGCCCTCGAAGCCACCCTTGGCCTCGATGCCGGCATCGTCGCCCTTGACGCCGTTGTAGCCGATATCGGCTTCAGCACCGTAGACGAAGTTCTCCTGCTGCCAGTTATAGCCGCCGAAGACGCCGCCAACGAAGCCCTTGGTGTCGACGTCGACGCCAATGTCTTTGGCTTTGGCGTGGCCGGCGAAGCCGTAGCCGACGCTCACACCGGCATAGGGACCGGCCCAGGATGCGACCGGAAGTTCTGCAATCGGGGCAGGTGCCGGCGGCTCTTCCTGAACCACATCCGCGGCATAGGCGGTTCCGCCGAGGGCGAACAGCCCAAACGCCACCGCGAGCGGTCGCGCAAATTTAAGATTGGCTTGCATTGTTCTTTACTCCTTAAGCCACAGGACACAGGCTTGTTTTTCATGAGCGCCCTCAACCCGTCGGGGGATGAAACGGATCCGGCGTTCAACGGTTGCAAATGTCGTGTCGAAATGCGGCTGAAGCGAACCTGAACTTGGGTCATTCCCTGGCACGAATGAGGCAGAACCTTGACGTTGCATCTTCGCAACAGCGAATGTCAGCAGGTTCGCCGTGCTGCACTGCACACGGCTTGGTATAAGGGCTCCAGCGCCCTATATTGCGGACGGGCTGGCCCGAATTCCGGTCGAGCCAGAACGCCCACCGGCCACTTTGCCACAATCTTGCCCCAGGTGGAAATGGGATTTAACGCTTGGCGGGCCATAATTTGCCGGTGCTATCCCGGCAGGTCGGAATCGGCATCGGATTAAGGATTGACAGATGAGCAAGGTCGCCGCGACGGCACTGGTGACGGGCGGGGCGAAGCGGATCGGCAGGGCGATCGTCGAAGATCTTGCCGGGCATGGTTTTGCCGTCGCCATTCACTGCAATCGCTCGCTGGCCGAGGCGGAGGCACTGGCGGCCGAAATCAACAGTGGTCATTTTGGTCGACATGGCAGGGCGGCTGTGATTGCTGCCGACCTGACCGACATGGAGGCTGTCGGCAACCTTGTCGGCCGCGCGGCGGCGGCGCTCGGGCCGGTGTCGCTGCTGGTCAACAACGCCTCGCTGTTCGAGCACGACAGCGTTGAGGATTTCGACTGGCCGGCCTGGGATCGCCATTTCGCCGTGCATGTCAAGGCGCCGGCGCTGTTGGCGCAGACTTTCGCCCGGGCCTTGCCGCAGAACAGTGAGGGGCTGATCGTCAACATGATCGACCAGCGCGTCTGGCGGCCGACGCCGCGTTATTTTTCCTATGCGCTGTCGAAGTCGACCTTGTGGGCGGCGACCGAGATGATGGCCCAGGCGCTGGGTCCCCGCATCCGCGTCAACGCTATTGGTCCTGGCCCGACCTTGAAGAACACGCGCCAGCACGACAGCGATTTCGATGCCCAGATTGCCGGCCTGATCCTGAAACGCGGCCCGGAATTGCCGGAATTCGGTGCCACTATCCGTTATCTCTGGGCGGCACGCTCGGTCACCGGCCAGATGATCGCGCTTGACGGCGGCCAGCATCTTGCATGGCAGACGCCCGATGTGACAGGCATGGCGGAATGAGCCCCATGGACCAGAAACAAAAAACGCGCGGCGGCGCCGACGACCTGCCGCCCGAAATCGACCTCGAGGACGAGGCGGCCGAAGAGGTCGTCGAGCCTGCAGCCAGCGGTCCGGACGTCACCTTCACCACCATCGACTGGACCCCGCATGCCGGCGACGCCGACGGCATGGTCGGCGCCGAGGTAATCCAGACCCTGGTCAAACGGCTGCCCAATGCGCCCGGCGTCTACCGCATGATGAATGCCGCCGGCGACGTGCTCTATGTCGGCAAGGCACGCAGCCTGAAGAAGCGGGTCACCAACTACGCGCAAGGCCGGTTCCACACCAGCCGCATCGGCCGCATGGTGCGCGAGACGTCGACGATGGAGTTCGTCGTCACCCGCACCGAGATCGAAGCGCTGCTGCTTGAAGCCAACCTCATCAAGCGCTTGCGGCCACGCTTCAACGTGCTGATGCGCGACGACAAGTCGTTTCCCTATATCCTGTTGACCGGCGACCATGTCTCGCCCGGCATCTACAAGCATCGCGGCGCGCGCTCGCGCAAAGGCGACTATTTCGGCCCCTTCGCCTCAGCCGGCGCCGTCGGCCGCACCATCAACTCGCTGCAGCGCGCCTTCCTGCTCAGGAGCTGCACCAACTTCTTCTACGAGAACCGCACCCGGCCTTGCCTTTTGTTCCAGATCAAGCGCTGCGCCGGCCCGTGCACCGGCGAAATCTCGCATGGCGATTATGCCAGGCTTGTCGCCGAGGCGAAGGACTTTCTCTCCGGCCGCAGCCAGAAGGTGAAGACGGAGATCTCCGCTGCCATGCAGCAGGCTTCGGAAAACCTCGATTTCGAACGCGCCGCCATCTATCGCGACAGGCTCGCGGCGCTTTCGCATGTGCAGAGCCATCAAGGCATCAATCCGCAGACCGTCGACGAGGCCGATGTCTTCGCCATCCATCAGGAGGGCGGCCAGGTCTGCATCCAGGTGTTCTTCTTCCGCACCGGCCAGAACTGGGGCAACCGCGCCTATTTTCCCAAGGCCGATCCGGCGCTCGAAGCTGGCGAGGTGCTGGGTTCGTTCCTGGCGCAGTTCTACGACGACAAGCCGACGCCACGCACCATCCTGTTGTCGTATGGCGTCGAGGACCAGGAATTGCTGGCGGAGGCCCTCTCCACCCGCGCCGGCCGCAAGGTGTCGATCTCGGTGCCGCAGCGCGGCGAGAAGAAGGACCTGACCGACAACGCGCTGCAGAACGCGCGCGAAGCGCTCGGCCGGCGGCTCGCCGAGACCTCGACCCAGGCGCGGCTGCTCAATGGCTTTGCCGAGACCTTCGGCCTGGAAAAGCCGCCGGTGCGCATCGAGGTCTATGACAACTCGCACATCATGGGCACCAACGCCGTAGGCGCCATGGTCGTCGCCGGGCCGGAAGGTTTTGTGAAGAACCAGTATCGAAAGTTCAACATCCGCTCGACCGAGATCACGCCGGGCGACGATTTCGGCATGATGCGCGAGGTGATGCAGCGGCGCTTCTCGCGGCTGTTGAAGGAACATGGCGATGCCCCGCAAACCGAGGGCGCGGACGAGGCGAGCCCTACCGGACCGGGCGACGATATCGAGGACGCCGGCGGCTTCCCGGCCTGGCCCGACGTCATCCTCATCGACGGCGGCCAAGGGCAGATGACGGCGGTGCGCAAGATTCTCGCCGATCTTGGCATCGAGGACCGCGTCGTGGCCATCGGCATCGCCAAGGGTCAGGACCGTGACGCCGGCCGCGAACGCTTCTTCGTCAAGGGCAGGGATTCATTCTCGCTGCCCGTACGCGATCCGGTGCTCTATTTCGTCCAGCGGCTGCGCGACGAGGTCCATCGCTTCGCCATTGGTTCGCACCGCGCCCGCCGAAAAAAGGAGATGGTCAAGAGCCCGCTCGACGAGATCAGCGGCATCGGCCCCGGCCGCAAGCGCGCGCTGCTGATGCATTTCGGTACGGCCAAGGCGGTCAGCCGCGCCGCCGTCGAGGACCTGGTCAAGGTCGACGGCATTTCCGAGCAGGTGGCGAAATTGGTCTACAATCATTTTCACGAGAGCTAAGCCCCTATTGCCGATATTTCGGCTGGCTAATCGATTCTGGCCTGTTGACCCCCCACATTCGCTTCTGATTTGACTAAGCAGGCAGAAAGAGTTCCCAAAACATGTCCCAGCGCGCGTTCAACCTGCCCAACATGCTCACTTACGCCCGCATCCTGGCGGTGCCGCTGGTGGTGCTGTGCTTCTTCCTGGAAGGGCATCTGAAATCGAGCGACTTCGCGCGCTGGTCGGCGCTCATCATTTTCCTGCTCGCCTCGATCACCGATTACTTCGACGGCTATCTGGCGCGCGCCTGGCAGCAGACCTCCAATATCGGCAAGATGCTCGACCCGATCGCCGACAAGCTGCTGGTCGCCACTTGCCTGCTGCTGCTTGCCGCCGACACCGATCGCCATGCCGGCATCGCCGGCTGGTCGCTATGGGCGGCGATCATCATCCTGTGCCGCGAGATCCTGGTCTCGGGCCTGCGCGAATATCTGGCGGCCCTGAAGGTCTCGGTGCCGGTGACGCAGCTCGCCAAATGGAAGACCACCATCCAGATGATCGCCATCGCCTTCCTGCTGGCAGGCCCTGCCGGCGACAAGATCTTCCCGCTGACCACCCAGACCGGGCTGGTGCTGCTGTGGATCGCAGCCCTGGTGACGCTCTACACCGGGTACGACTATTTCCGCGCCGGCCTCAAGCACATCATGGATGAATAAGATGTCGACGAAGCTCATCTATTTCGCCTGGGTGCGCGAGCGGATCGGCAGACCGGAGGAAGACGTCGAACTGCCGGCCGGCATCGAAACGGTCGCCGACCTGTTGCGCTGGCTGAAATCGCGCGGCGAGGAATACGAGAACGCGCTGCAATATCCTGACGTGATCCGCGTCGCCATCAACCAGGAACATGTCGAGCACCGCGAGAAGATTGCCGGCGCGCGCGAGATCGCGCTGTTCCCGCCGATGACCGGTGGCTGAACCATGTCCGCGGTGGTGCCTGTCGTGCGCATCCAGGCGGAGGATTTCGAGGTCGCCGCCGAGATCGCCAGGCTGACCAGGGGTCGCAACGACATCGGCGCTGTGGTGACCTTCTCCGGCCTTTGCCGCGACGAGCAAGGCAGGCTCTCGGCGCTCGAGCTCGAACATTATCCCGGCATGGCCGAAGCCGAGATTTCCCGCATCGCCGGCGAGGCAATCGAGCGCTGGCCGCTGCAGGGGCTCACCGTCATCCATCGCCACGGCAAGATCGCGCCGGGCGAAGACATCGTGCTGGTGGTGGCCGCTTCCGCCCACCGGCAGGCGGCGTTCGAGGCCGCGAATTTCCTGATGGACTATTTGAAATCACGGGCGCCGTTCTGGAAAAAGGAACACCATAGCGACGGTTCCGAGGGCGGCTGGGTCGACGCCAAGGAGGCCGACGACAAGGCGGCGAGCCGCTGGAAGCGAGACTGACCAGGCTTTCCGCGAGGCCTCAGCCTTTGTCGGTGCCGATCAAATGATCGAGCGAAATCCGGCCGGGTCCCCAGGCCATGATGCCAAGCGCCATCGCCGCCCAGGTAATGTGCAGCGGCCAGCCGTCCGGCACGGTGAGCTCGATGATCAGCGTCATCACTAGCAACCCGAATGCCGCCACTCGCGTCGCCAGGCCGAAAACAAGGAGAACTGGCAACACGATCTCCGCTGACCCTGAGGCGAACGCCACCAGCCCAGGTGCCGGAAAATCGTAAGGGCCGCCCGGCAGATGCAATTTGAGTTCCGAGCTGAAAAGCAGCACGGCGACATCGTTCAACTTTAGAAAACCGTCCCATTTGTTGATGCCGGACCGCCAGAACGGGACGGCGAGGGCG
>NZ_SUEG01000095.1:0-8333 GCF_005063415.1 Mesorhizobium sp. | reverse complement strand
CAAATGCCGCCGCGGCCGCCGCGCCGAGCGCCTCGCCCGCGATCAGATGCGAGATAAACACTGCGCCGCCGGGCGGCAGGTGGCGAACGAAGACCTCGAGGCCGGGCCGCGTGACCAGCGCATCTTCAGCGCCCGTTGCCCGGATCGGCTCAACAGGAGTGTCGTTCCGGTTTGCCGCGAAGACCGTGACTGCCGGGAACCGGGAGCGCGCGACCCGCGTCGCCGGATGCGGCCGCAGCACGGTATCGGCAAGCCTCTCGGAAGGGATCGACGCCAGTGCCTCAGCCGACAGCGCCCCCGCGTCGGCGGCATGATAGGCGTCGAGCCAGGCCCGCTCGATGCGCGCCACGTCGGCCAGCCACGGCATCGACTGCGCGTATTCGTAGCGCTCGATGAAATCGGGAAAGTCGCGGCCATATTCGAATAGAAGCGGCGAGGTGGGTGGCGTTTCGCGGATGTGAAAGCGCGCCATCGCGCGAAAGAAATCCGGGCCGGTGATGCGCAGCGTCGCTGGAAAGCTGGCGGCCAGCGCATCGATCAGGCTGACCGTGACGTTGTTGCGGTAGACGGCATATCGCTTGACCGCAGCCTTCCCGTTCGGCCCCGAGACAGAGTGAGGCGGGCCACGGTCAGGATCGAGCAAACCGGCGGTGAATGCCGCGGCATAGTCAAACCGGCGGCCGAGATCGCCCGACTGGGTTTCATCCTGCGGCATGGGCTTTTCCGAAATAGCCGTCGGCATGACGGTCGAGGATGGCTTGGGCGGCGGCTGCCTCCGCCTTGAGCACCGGCCACTCGGGAATGTCGCTGTCCCATTCGATCAGCGTCGGCAGTGGCCCGCATCGGCCGATGACGGTATCGAAGAGCTTCCAGACCGCGTCGGCAACCGGGCCGTCATGGCTGTCGATGAGCAGCAGGTCGCCCTCGTCGTCCTCCTGCTTGGCGTGCCCGGCCAGATGGATTTCGCCGACATGTTCGAGCGGGAAATCCGCGAGATAAGAACGTGCCGAATAGCCGTGATTGGTGGCCGAGACGAAGACGTTGTTGACGTCGAGCAGCAGGCCGCAGCCGCTACGCCGAACCAGCTCGCGGATGAAATCCGTCTCGCTCATCGTCGATTCCGGAAAAAGCACGTAGGTCGAAGGATTCTCGACCAGGATCGGGCGGCCGATCGTGCCCTGCACCTCGTCGATGTGATCAGCCACGCGCGAAACCGTTGCCGGCGCGTAGGGCAGGGGAAGCAGGTCGTTGTAATAGGTGGTGTCGTGGGTCGACCAGGCGAGATGCTCTGAAACGAGCGCTGGCTCGTAGCGATCGACCAGCGCCTTGAAACGACCGAGATGCGCCTTGTCGAGCGGCTGCGGGCCGCCGATCGACATGCAGACGCCATGCAGCGAGACGGGATAATTGCGGCGGATGCGGGCGAGCGCGTCGTGCGGCGGGCCGCCGACGCCCATGTAGTTTTCCGCATGAACCTCGAAGAAGCCGCTTTGGGGACCGTCGCCGAGGATTGCGGATAGATGCTCATGCTTGAAACTGGTGCCGGCAAGGCCGGCGACCAGGTGCGCCGGAAAGCGCGAGGTCTTCGACATGCGGGATGCTGGACGGGTCGGTCCGTTCATCGTCATCGCCACTTTCCGGGCGGGGTGCATCGCTTACGATGGGACGTCGCGGGTCAGCTCGGTGGGTGAGCCCTTGCGGCCGCCGGGTAGGTCCATCGTCGTGCAGGTGCCGCCGTTGACGAACTTCCAGGCGTTGCCTTGGTAGTCGAGGGTCGAGGTACCTTGGCAGGTGGTTCCCGGGCCTGCCTTGCAGTCGTTCTGTCCCTTCAAGGCGACGCCAAAGCACTTCTCCTTGCCGGCGTCCATCGCTGCCTTGACCTGTGCCTCGGTCAGCGGGGCGGCCGTCGCAAAAGAAGCAAGAGCCGTGGCAACGGCGCTGGCCAGCAAGGCCGCGCTCACGGTTGATCTCGTTGACATGATTTCACCTCCGGTTGGGTTTCAAGCGCACTCTCCTCAGCGCGCATTGTCAGTTCGGTCCGGACGCCCGCCGTGTTACGTCTGTTTGGAACACGAATTCGTGATCGCCTGAGGCTTGGCCGAGGGTGGCCTGAACAGAGTTTGCCGAGCGGCCAAGAAGGCCGACGACATGGCGGCGGGCCGCTGGAAGCGCCCGCCGCCCAAATAAATCCCTGGGACAGCCATGCCCATACCCCGCCAGCCATTCATTGACCGCATTCCTGCGAGACCTTTGGCCGGAAGGGGAGCAGGATCATGCTGGACAGGATCGCCGAGTTCTTCATCTTCGGACTGGTGCCGCTGGCCGTCGGCATACTTGCCGTTCCGGATCGTTCCGTGGCTGCCGAAAAGACCCTCAAGGGCGAGGTGATGTATCGCGAGCGCATCGCGCTGCCGCCCAATGCCGTGCTTTCGGTGCAGCTTGCCGACGTGTCGCTGGCCGACGCGCCGGCCGCGATCATCGGCGAGCGCAAGGTGGTGCCGGCCGGCCAGGTGCCGATCAAGTTCGAGATCAGCTTCGATCCGCGGGTGATCCGGCCTGATATGACCTACGCGCTGCAGGTGCGCATCACTGTCGACGACCGGCTGCTGTTCGTCACCGATACGCGCCATCAGGTCGACCCGCTCAGCGACGCGCCACAGACCATCATGCTGAAAATGGCGGCGCCGGGCGAGGAGCCGGCGGAAGCCTCCGTGTTCGGCCAAAGCTGGCTGGTCGAATATATCGACGGCATCGGCGTGATTGCCGAGCCGCGGGCGACTTTTCGCATCAGCGAAGCCGGCAAGGCTGGCGGCAGCGGCCCTTGCAACGTCTATTTCGCCACCGCCAGGGTAGACGGCTCGACGATCGCCGTCAGTGACATAGGCTCGACCTTCAAGGCCTGCGCGCCTCAGGTAATGGCCGAGGAAAAGGCGCTGTTCGAGGCGCTGGCCAAGGCGGCGTCCTACCACGTCGACGCCGGCAAGCTTGTTATCACCAACAGAGACGGCCGCGACATCCTGCGCTTCAACGCCGCGAGCTAATGCATGTCGCGCAAAACCGTGCAGCGGTTTTGCGACAACGACACGCATCAAAACAAGAACCTAAAACGCGTCGCATGAGGCGGGTCGAACGCGACGCGCTTTAGCTCCCGGCCTTGAGCATGTCGATCACCGCACGAAGTCCGGCCGAGAGGTATCGTCGGCTTGGATAATAGAGGAACAGGCCGTCATCATCGGCGCACCAGTCGTCCAGGCAGCGGACAAGTGCGCCGCTGGCGAGATGCGCCGCAACGCGACTGTCCCAGACATAGGCAAGCCCGCATCCCTGCAGCGCCGCTTCGACCATGAGTTCCTGGTTGTCGAGCGTAATCGGACCATCGACCTCGACATCGACTGCCTCACCGCGGCGCTCGAACTGCCAGTTGTAGATCGCGCCGCTCGGATAGCGATAGCGAACGCACAGGTGCTCCCGCAGGTCGCCCGGCACCAGCGGCATTCTGCGTTCCTTGAAATATTCGGGTGAGCCGACGACTGCGAAACGCAACCGTGGCTTGATGCGAACCGCGATCATATCCTGCGTGAGGCGTTCGCCGAAGCGGACGCCGGCATCGAAGCCTTCCTCGACGATATCGACCAGCCTGTCGGTGGCAACGATATCGACGCGAAGTCCTGGATTCTGTTTCAGCAATGGTCCCATCATGTCGTGCAGCAGAAAAGGTGCGATGGAACTGGGAACATTGATGCGCACCGTTCCGAACGGAGTGCCGTGGAAGGCGTTGAGGCCGTCCAGCGCCTTTTCGATTTGATCGAACGCAGGGTGCAGTTCCGTCAGGAACCGCTCGCCCGCCTCCGTCAGCGACACGCTGCGGGTCGTGCGATGGAACAGCCGCACGCCGACACGCGCCTCCAGGCTGCGGATCGCGTGGCTGATTGCCGAGGCAGCGACGCTGCGCTGGACGGCAGCCTGCTTGAAGCTCCTGTGACGCGCGACCGCGAGGAAGGTCGACAATTCGGCGAGTTCGGTTCCGTGCATTTGGCATACCGGGTCAATTCATATGTCCTATTCACTACAATGAGAAGAATTATGCGTCTAATCATATCTTTCCGAGGCCTCTAGATACTGCGCCACCGGAACAACAGCTCCATCGAATGGTGCTCTGCCCGGGCAGATTTCAACCGATGGAGAACCCCATGACAAAGATCCTGAAGACGCTCGATGGCAAGGTCGCCCTGGTGACCGGCGCCAGTTCGGGTATCGGCCGCGCCACAGCCTTCGAACTCGCGCGTCGCGGCGCCAAGGTCATCGCCAGTGCTCGCCGCCGGTCCGAGATCGACACGCTGGTCGCCGAAATCGGGGAAGCAGGCTTGGAGGCAACAGCCGTCGTCGCCGACGTCAATGTCGAGCAGAGCGTGATCGACCTCGTGGCAAAAACGATCTCGACCTACGGGCGGATCGACATTGCCTTCAACAATGCCGGTACCGAAGGCGGGTTCACCCCTTTCGTCGACCAGTCGAACGAGGTCTACGACACGATCTTCAATGCCAATGTCCGCGGCGTCTTTTGGTCGATGAAGCACGAGGCCAAGGCGATGTTGGCTCAGGGCGGCGGCACGATCATCAACAATGCTTCGATGGGCGGCGTCATCGGCTTCGGCAATGCCGGGCTCTATGTCGCCAGCAAGCACGCGGTGCTCGGCCTGACCAAGACCGCATCGATCGAACTGTTCAAGCAAGGGGTGCGCGTCAACTCAATCTGCCCCGGCATCATAGACACCCCGTTCCAGGACCGTATCTGGCCGAGCACCGAGGCAAAGCACGCCTTCGCGGCATCGAGCGTTCCCGGCAGGGCTGGCTCGCCGGAAGAGATAGCGAAGGTCGTGGCCTTCCTTGCTTCCGATGACGCCTCGTTTGTCTCAGGCCACAGCCTGCTCGCCGATGGCGGCTATTCGGTCGCCTGATCGGTCGCATGTCGATCACGTTGTGTTTCAGCCGGAATAAACCGGGCAGCGCGCGCGTTACGTCCTCATACGATGGCGGGTAAGGCAAAAGGGATGTTTGTCCCTTCGTTGAAGCCGCCAGAATGGCTGCGGCTCGTTCTGGCCTTAACTCAAAGGAGTCCAGACATGAAAACGCACGCGCTTATCCTTGCCGCCACCGGTGCATCGCTCCTTGCCTTCACCGGCCTTGCCAAGGCGGACGACCATCTGTTCGATGCCCTTCAGCATGGTCTCAGTCCTGACAGCCAGCCTTTCCAGACCAACAAGGCTGGTCATAGCGGCGATCTCGCGCCCGGGCAGGGCAGCCCGTTCACAGGTGAGGAAACCAAGACCCCGTCCACCGACACGCCAGCGGCGAACGCCAACGCGAACGTGAAGGAACGCCAGGCGAAATAGACTGCAGAACCCGCCGCTAGGGGGCGGCGGGCGACATGTATCGGGCGACGATGCCGCATCTCATCCGATATTCTCAATTCGTCGCGAGTTTGAATACCGCGCCATAGTGGTAGGGCGGTATGTCGACCAGTTCGGCGAGCTTGAACCCGCACGCTTCCACCGCCGCGGTGGTCTGTTCGGGTGATAGCCTCAGCTCGGTCTTTGGCCCGCGCGGCTCGCCCAGGACCGTGGTTTGCTCGCGCGGCTGCTGGTGCCAGTTGACGATGGCAAAACGACCGGCAGGGCCAAGCGTCGTCCGCACGGCGCGGGCAAGGCGCGGCCGATCCGGAACGCCGTGGAAAGCGTTGGCCATAAAGACGAAGTCCACGGTTTGAGGCACCAGCCTGGCAAGCTCATAGGCGTCGCCCACCACAAACTCGCAATTGCTCGCGCCGCCTTCGGCCAGTCGCCGCCTGGCGACTTCGAGGACATCGGCATCAATGTCGATGGCGACTACGCGACGAGCGACCCTGGCGATTGGCAGCGTGAACCAGCCGTCGCCGCAGCAAAGATCGACCACGTCCGTGCCGGGCTTCATGCCTACTGCCGCCACGACGCTGGCAGGCTCGGGCCACAGCGCTTCCCACCAGCCGCTGGTCGGCATCTCGGTGCCTTGGAAGAAGCCGGGAATGGTGCTGGTCATGGCCTGGTCGGCTCCATTGTCGGGACCGCGTTTGATCGGTGCCCTCGAGCTTAACGCACCCATGATCCGTCGAGGAGCCTGAAGCTGAAAATGTCCGCTAACAAAAAAGGCCGGCGTTGCGCCGGCCTCTTTGATGGGGTTCGGGATGCCGGCTTAGCCGACGATCTCGGTGTCCGAGAACCAGTATTTGATCTCCTGCGCGGCGGTTTCCGGCGCATCAGAACCGTGCACGGAATTCTCGCCGATCGACAGCGCGTGCAGCTTGCGGATGGTGCCTTCGGCGGCGCTTGCCGGATTGGTGGCGCCCATCACTTCGCGGTTCTTGGCAATGGCGTTCTCGCCTTCCAGTACCTGCACGATGGTCGGGCCCGACGACATGGACTCGACCAGCTCGCCGAAGAACGGACGCTCCTTGTGGACGGCATAGAAACCTTCCGCCTCGCGGCGGCTCATCCACACCCGGCGCGAAGCGACGACGCGCAGACCGGCATCTTCCAGCATCTTGGTAATGGCGCCGGTGAGATTGCGGCGGGTCGCGTCCGGCTTGATCATGGAAAAGGTGCGTTCGAGCGCCATGGGATCGTCCTTGTGATGGAGAGTGGAATTGAGGGTGGCGGGCTCTATACAAGCCGCCCGCCGCCTTGCCAAGGGGAGGCCGGTGTAGCGCGCATTTCTGCGCTGCAGCGACGGACTTTCAAGTCGAACCGTGCCGCCGCTTCATCTTTTTTGCCCAAAAACCGGTACCGCTTTTTGGGTTCGAACCACTAGCCGCCCTATAGCGCGTCGCCGTCAGCCCGGCCCAACGTCGTCATAACTGCATCTCGATCGTCAGGTTGGCCGTGTCGCCAGCCCGAAGGCCTTCGCGGACCCGCACCGCGGTCTTGATCGGCAAGAGCATGCTGCCGGATTTCTTGTCGGGAAACAGCGATGTCCGCCATCTGGTCTGGCCGATGACGGCTTCCACGCCAAGCGAGCCCCAGGGCCTTGCCATCCCCACCATCGCTGTCTTGATACGGGCACCAAGCTCCGGCGGCAGCGTCACGAAATGCCAGCCGCCCTTGCCCGGATAGACCCAGATCTCGGCCTGCATGTCGTAGCGAAACATTCTATGCCCTTCCTCAGGTCAAGGCCGTCACGACTGGCTTTGCCATGGTATCTTGTTGGCAATGCTGACGATCGGCGAAACCATCCATGATATCCACAGCCCTGCAGGGGAGGAGTCATTCTTCCCCGCAAAGAGGATGGCAGCGCCGCCATTCCACTACCGCCTTGTCACGATAGACGGCCGCCGGATCTCCCAGCCTTCCCGTTCCAGTTCCGGCACGCTGTGGTTCTCGCTCGGGTAGCCGATGCAGAGGTAACCGATCAATGTCCACTCCGGCGGCACGTCCAGGATCGTCGCCATCTCGGCCGGATCGAGGATCGAGACCCAGCCCATGCCTATTCCTTCGGCGCGCGCCGCCAGCCACATCGTGTGGACCGCCATGACAGCCGAATAGTCTATGGTGGCTGGCATGGTCAGGCGGCCGAGCCCATGCCCCTGCTCGGTTGCGCGATCAGCGAAGACCGCAAGCTGGCAGGGCGCCTCATTCAGGCCGGCAAGCTTCAGGCGGCCATAGAGCGCGGCGCGTTCGCCGCAAAAATTTGCGAGTGCCTCCGCGTTGCAGCGCTCGAAGCATGCCCTGACGGCGGCGCGGCGTGCTTCGCTCTCGACGATGACGAAGCGCCAAGGCTGGCTCAGCCCGACGGACGGCGCGGCGCTAGCAAGCTCGAGCAGCCGCTCCAGCGCCCCTTCGGGGAGCGGCGTCGGCTTGAACCGCCTGACGTCGCGCCGCCACAAGAAAAGATTGGCGAGCCCGGCGCGAAAGTCGGCCGGGAACTCTGGGTTTGCGGTCATGGCACGCTGCCTTTGTTGTTATTACCCGGTTCGCCGGATGTTCGTCTTGTTTGCTTCGATCCAGGCAGTGATGAGGCGCCTCAAGCGACACTTCGTCTACCCGCATTGTCGCATTTCGCCGGGCGGGAATTCTAATGCATGTCGCGCAAACTGTGCGGCGGTTTTGCGGTAACGACATGCAGCAAAACAAGAACCCAAAGCGCGTCACATGACGCCGGTCGAACGCGACGCGCTTTAACCGAGGCCGGACGACGTTGCCGCGATCTACGCCGTTGGATCTTGATCGGCAAACAAAACCCGCCTCGGCAAGCCGGGCGGGTCGTTGGAGCCAATTAGCACCATACCCAAATTAGTAGCATAG
>NZ_SUEG01000094.1:2993-20698 GCF_005063415.1 Mesorhizobium sp. | reverse complement strand
AATCTCCCCCCTTGAGGGGGAGATGTCCGGCAGGACAGAGGGGGGCGCCGTAGAGTGCTAGATCGGCCATGAGCACCATCAATCGCCCTCGTCCTCATAGCCAACCAGATGCAGCGGCCTGGCGGCGATGCCTTCGAGTTCGCACCAGCGCACCAGCGCCTCCTCGCGGCCATGCGTTACCCAGATTTCTTCCGCGCCGGTCTCCTTGATCGTCGCCGTCAACTCGTCCCAGTCGGAATGGTCGGAGATGATTAGCGGCAGCTCGACGCCGCCCTGCTTGGCGCGCTGGCGGATGCGCATCCAGCCCGAGGCGAAGCACGACATCGGATCGGGAAAACGCCGCGCCCAGCGATCGGCGAAGGCGGAGGGCGGGCCGACGACGATGGCGCCGGCAAAGTCGCTTTTTTGGCCGGTCTCGACGGTCGCCGGTTCCAATATGCCGAGATCGATATTCTGGCTCTGGTAATACTCGCTGAGCTTGGCCAGAGCACCATGGATGTAGATCGGCTTTTCGTAGCCGGCATCGCGCAGCAGCCGCATGACGCGCTGCGCCTTGCCCAGCGCATAGGCGCCCACCAGATGCGTGCGCTCGGGGAACTGCTCGGTCGATTTCAGCAGCCGGGCGATCTCTTCGATATCGGGCGGATGGCGAAACACCGGCAGGCCGAAAGTCGCCTCGGTGATGAAGACGTCGCATTTGAGCGGCTCGAACGGCTCGCAGGTCGCGTCCTTCTGGCGTTTATAGTCGCCGGACGCGACGATGCACGTACCCTGATGCGCGACCTTGATCTGCGCCGAGCCCAGCACATGGCCGGCCGGGTGAAAGCTGACGGCCACACCGCCAAGCGCAATCGTCTCGCCGAGCACCGCGGCCTGCGTCGTTCCGGCAAAACCTTCGCCGTAGCGCAGCCCCATAATATCGAGCGTCTGCTGCGTCGCCATCACCGAGCGGTGGCCGGAGCGGGCATGGTCGGAATGGCCATGCGTTATCAGCGCCCGGTTGACCGGCCGCACCGGGTCGATGAAGAAATCGCCGGGCGGGCAATACAGCCCTTCCGGCCGGGGATGAAGCAGGTCGCTGGCGCGCATGGCCCCAAGATAGGCGCTAATTCCGGCGCGGGAAGCCTGTTGTAAGTCGCTGCTGACTCCAGCATAGAGCGCAAGCCGGCTGCAACACCCGGCGGAATTCGATCACAATGAAACCGCTCCAGACCTCGTCCGGCGATCCGATCGCCGACCGCCGCGCCGACTATGCCGAAATGCTCTATGCATCCGGCAATCATGCGGCATCGGCGGAATTGCTGCTCGGCGCGCTCGAACTGGCGCCGCAATGGGCGGCCGGCTGGTTCCGGCTCGGCGAGATGCAGGAGGCGGCGGGCGCGCCCGATCTCGCCGCGCAGGCCTGGACGACGGCACTGCGGCTCGACCCCGCGGACAGGCTCGGCGCGGTGCTCAAGCTGCAATTGATCGGCAGGGCAGCGGCGGCCCAGGCGCCGCCCAGCGCCTTTGTCGAGACGCTCTACGACCACTATGCCGGGAGCTTCGAGGGTGAGCTGGTCGACAGGCTCGGCTATCGTCTGCCCGAATGCCTCGACCGCGCCATCCGGGCAGCACGGCCGGGCCGGTTTTCGCTGGTGCTCGATCTCGGCTGCGGCACCGGCCTGATGGGCCAGAAGCTGCGGCCGATAGCCGATCGGCTGGAGGGTTACGACATCTCGGCCGGCATGCTGAGGCAGGCGCGCGCCAAAGGTGTCTACGATCTGCTCGTCAAGACGGACCTGCAGGAGTTTTGCTATTCTGGCCCGAAAGCCGATCTGGTGACGGCGGCCGATGTGTTCATCTATCTCGGCGCACTCGACAAGGTGGTGAACAAGATTGCCGGGATGCTTGCCGGCGGCGGTCTGTTTGCGTTCTCCGTCGAGACGCTCGCCGGCGGCGACTCGTCTGGCAGTGGCGATTTCGCCTTGCAGCCGTCCCGCCGCTACGCGCATTCGCAAAGCTATGTAGAGCGGGTTCTGGACGCCAACGGCTTTTCGGTCCTGTCGCTGCAGGCGACGATTATCCGGCAGGATCGCCGCGAACCGGTCGAAGGGCTGGCCGTCGTGGCGGAGAAACGCCGCTTGAAGCATTCACAATCATGACCAAGGCGGCGATCCTTCCCACCCCCCTCTGTCCTGCCGGACATCTCCCCCGCAAGTGGGGAGATCGGCAGCTTCGCCGACGGCGCCTTCTTGCGACGCTGAAGGTTTGCGAAAGCGGAAATGACATCCAATCTCCCTCCTTGCGGGGAGATGTCCGGCAGGACAGAGGGGGGTACTGTCCCGCCGACCTCGGTGTAATGTTTGCTGCGAAAAAGCCCGAATCGCATGTCCGGATCATGCGGATATCGACAAGGAGCACGTTCATGCGCTGGAACATGATGGTCTTGGCGTCTTGCCTGGCGATGGCCGGCTGCGTCGGCAATTCGATGTCCGAACGGCAGGACGAAAACGTCCAGTCCTCGCTGCTATACGACAAGGTGCCTTGCGATCAATTGCTGGCGCAACGAAACGGCCTGGCGCAGCAATATCAGTTGCCGGTGGACGCCAAGCCGTCCTTCTCCAACCCGGCGACGGGCTTTGGCCCGTTCACGCCGGACATGCGCTCAAAAGCCAAGCGTGACGCCGACCAGGCAAGCGGCAAGATCGACGCCATGAACCGGTCGATCAGCCGCCGCGAATGCGGCAAGTCGGCCAAGCAGAACAAGTTCGGCCTGACCTGACCGGATCCTAATCCGCCACCTTCCATTGCTCGCGCGAGGCGCTGGCGGGATAGACGCCGAGGATGCGCATTTCGCGCGAGAAAAAGCGCAACTCGTCGAGCGCCAGCTTCACCAGCGGATCGTCGGGATGGCCCTCTATGTCGGCGTAGAACAGCGTCGCTGTAAACGCGCCGAGCTGGTAGCTTTCCAGCTTGGTCATGTTGATGCCGTTTGTGGCGAAGCCGCCCATCGCCTTGTAGAGCGCCGCCGGCACATTGCGCACGCGGAAGATGAAGGTCGTCATCATCCTGGCGTCGGCGGAGGGGCGTTCGGCCCATTGCTTGTTCTTGGTTAGCACGACGAAGCGGGTAACGTTGCTGTCGGTGTCCTCGACATTTTCCTCGATGATGTCGAGCCCGTAGAGCGTCGAGGCCAGCGCCGGCGCCAACGCCGCCATGGTGCGGTCCTTCATCGCGGCGACCATCTTGGCGGCGCCCGCCGTGTCGCCGGCAACCGTCGCCTTCCAGCCGTTCTTGCGGATGTATTTGCGGCATTGGCCGAGCGCGTGGATGTGGCTGTGCACGGTCCTGATCTCGTCGCGGCTGACGCCGGGCAGCACCATGAGCTGGAAGTGGATCGGCAGGAAATATTCGCCGATGATGTGCAGCTTCGATTCCGGCAAGAGGTGATGGATGTCGGCGACGCGGCCGGCAATGGTGTTCTCGATCGGGATCATCGCCAGATCGGCCTTGCCGGTCTCGACCGCGTTGAAGGCGTCCTCGAAGGTCGGGCACGGCAACGGCTCCATCGACGGGAACATGTTGCGGCAGGCGGTGTCGGAATTGGCACCCGGCTCGCCCTGGAAGGATATTTTGTTGGTCTTTTCAGGCATGCGCAGAGTCTCGGGAATTGGGGAAATTTCTTAGTTGGAAAGGAGCGCCCTGGCGCGTTCGAGATCGTCCGGCGTATCGACGCCAAGCGGCACCGACTGCACGATCTCCGCATCGATGCGCATGCCGGCCTCCAGCGCCCGCAACTGCTCCAGCCGCTCGCGGCGCTCCAGCGGCGACGGCCTCAGCGCAACGAAGCGCTCGAGTGCGGCGCGCCGATAGGCGTAGAGGCCGATATGATGGTAGAGCGGGCCTTCGCCCCAGGGTGCGGTGGCGCGGGTGAAATAGAGCGCCCTGAGCCGTGTCGCCGAGAGTGGCGAGCCGACCAGCTTGACGACGTTCGGATTGGTCTTTTCCTCGTCGCGGACGATCTCGACGCAGAGCGTGGCGATATCGACCGCGGCGTTCTCGAAAGGCTTCAGCGCTGCGCCGATAATAAGGGGGTCGATGGTCGGCAGATCGCCCTGCACATTGACGATGGTCTCGACGCTGTTGCCAGGGTCGAGAATGGTCAGCGCTTCGAAGATGCGGTCGGAACCGGTTTCGTGGTCCGCCCGCGTCATCACCGCCTCGAAATCATGCGCGCGCACCGCCTCCGCAACGCCTTGCGTATCGGTGGCGACGACGACCCGGCCGGCCCCGCCTCGGCGGCGCGGCGGGCGACGTGGACGATCATTGGAGTGCCGGCAATGTCGGCCAGCGGCTTGCCCGGCAGGCGGGTCGAGGCCATGCGGGCCGGGATCAGGATGAGGGTGGACATGAGGCGGGCAGGGGCTCGAAAAAGAGGAGGACAAAAGTGGCAAAAGGTCTCACTGGCAGCGCCCTTATAGGTGTTGCAACGCCGGAGCAAAAGACCTAGTTTCCGCGCGATTTGACCGCCTCGCAGGGTGGTTCACGATACCGACGGACGGAGTGGACGGATCGGTCCGCCGGAAAAGGGAGCCTGGGGCGTATGGATTCCAACGAAGTCAACAAGCTGCTCGCCGCTTTCCTCGGCACGGTGTTCATTGTCTTTTCCGTTGGCATCGTGTCCGACGCGCTGTTTGCCTCTCCAGCGCCGGAAAAGCCCGGCTTCGCCATCGAGGCGACCGAGCCCGCCGAAGGCGGCCCGGCCGCTCCCGCCGCGGAGGCCAAGCCGATCGCCGAGCTGCTGACCACCGCCCACGCCGAAGCGGGCGCCGCCATCTTCAAGAAATGCCAGGCGTGTCATTCCGGCGAAAAGGGCGGCCCCAACAAGGTCGGCCCCGATCTGTGGGACATCATCGACCGTCCGGTCGCCGAGCATGAGGGCTTTGCCTATTCGGCCGGCATGAAGGAGTTCTCCAAGGGCGGCAGCGAGAAGTGGACCTACGACAACCTGAACCACTTCATCACCTCGCCGAAGAAGTTCGTGAAGGGCACCGCGATGGGCTTCGCCGGCCTGCCGAAAGATGAGGACCGTGCCAACGTCATCGCCTATCTGCGCACGCTGTCGGACAATCCGAAGCCGCTGCCGGCACCCGGCGCCTCGGCCGAGAACGCGCCCGCCAAGCCGGCCGAAGGTACAGCCCCTGCCAAGCCGGCAGAAGGCGCGGCGCCAGCCGCTCCGGCCGCACCCGCAAAATAACAAAACTGTAATGACATAATCCTTGAAAAAGCCGGGTTCAGCCCGGCTTTTTCGTTAGGAAAAATGCATATGCGACGACAAAGCCGCTCGGTTGCGGTTTTCACTAGCGCCAAATGATCTAGATTGGGCCCAGACGCTTATGGTGACGGCGCTATATCGCGAAGAGGAGAACGCATGACGGTTGGCCGAGCGCGGACGCTTCTGAAATCGGTGCTGATGCTGGCTGCTTTTGCCGGCGGCCTGCAGGCGGCCTTGGCGGACGAATGGCGCACGACGTCGTCGCTGATCGGCGAATCCAAATACGGCGACAATTTCAAGCGCTACGATTATGTCAATCCGGATGCACCAAAGGGCGGCACGCTGAATTCGGTGGCGCCCGGCACGTTTGACAGCTTCAATCCCTACATCGTCCAGGGTTCTGCCGCCGCTGGCTTCGCCCCTTTTGGCGGCGGTCTGCTCTACGACACGTTGATGGAGCAGGCGACCGACGAAGGCAGCACCAGCCATTCGCTGGTCGCTGAAGCCTATAAATATCCGGCCGATTATTCCTCGGCGACCTACCGGCTCGATCCGCGGGCGAAGTGGCATGACGGTCAGCCGATTACCGTCGACGACGTGATCTGGTCGTTCCAGGTGCTAAAGGCCAACAGCCCGCAATACAGCCGTTATTTCGAGAACGTTACCGATGCGGTCGCAATCTCCGATCGTGAGGTCGAGTTCCATTTCAGCCAGAAGGGCAATCGCGAACTGCCCAAGATTCTCGGCGATCTCGTCGTACTGCCCAAGCACTGGTGGGAAGGCACTGACGCCAACGGCAAGGAGCGCGACGTCACCCGGCCGACACTGGAGCCGCCGCTGGGTTCGGCCGCCTACAAGATCGCCAGCTTCAAGCCAGGTTCGGAAATTGTATGGCAGCGCGTGCCTGACTATTGGGCCGCCAAGTTGCCGGTGAAGATCGGCCGAGAGAATTTCGACACGAAGCGGTACACCTACATCCTCGATGAGAATGCGGCTTGGCAGGCATTCACCAAGGGTGGGCTTGAGGATATCAACGCGGAAAACAGCTCCAGACGCTGGTCGACGGCGTATAATTTTCCCGCGATCAAGCAAGGCGACGTCATCAAGAGGGAGTTCAAGACCGAGTCGCCCGAGCCGATGCAGGGTTTCGCGCTTAATCTGCGACGTCCGCAGTTTCAGGATCGACGCATACGCGAGGCGTTGACCGACGTGCTCGATTTCGAAAGCATGAATCGTACGCTGTTCTTCGGTCTTAACACCCGCACGAGCAGCTATTTCCAGGGCACCGACCTGGCGTCCAGCGGCCTGCCGAAAGGCAAGGAGCTGGAGATTCTCGAGCAATATCGTGACAAGCTGCCGCCTGAAGTGTTCACCGAGGAATTCAAACTGCCGGTCTACGACACGCCGCAGGCGGAGCGTAAATACCTGAAGTCCGCGGTCGACCTGTTCGCCAAGGCTGGTTGGGTCATCAAGGGCGGCAAAATGGTCAATGCCCAAACGGGCCAGCAATTCAAGCTGGAGATCCTGGGACGGGACCCGACAGACGAAGTCATCGCAAATCCTTACGTCGATAATTTGCGAAAGATCGGTATTGATGCCGCACTTCGCATTGTTGACCCCAGTCAATATGTGAACCGCACCCGCAGCTTCGACTTCGACATGGTGACGGGGATCTTCCCACAGTCGGATTCGCCCGGCAACGAGCAACGCGACTTCTGGAGTTCAAAAGCCGCCGACGCACCTGGCTCACGCAATCTGATGGGCATTAAGGATCCGATTGTCGACGCGCTGGTCGACCGCGTTATCTACGCCACCGACCGCGACGATCTGGTTGCTGCCACCCATGCGCTCGACCGAGTTCTATTATGGAACTACTATGTCGTGCCGCAATGGCACAGGCCGGTGGTCTGGCTGGCCTACTGGAACAAATTCGGCATGCCTGAAAAGCAGCCTGCCTATTTAGGCGTGGACACGGATTCCTGGTGGGTCGATCCGGTCAAGGAAAAGGCGCTGGCGGCCAAATACAAGAGTGGCAATTGATGGCGGCGCTGCCCCGTCGCGACTTCCTCGCCCTGGGCGGTGCCGCCGCGGCAGCTGCATGGCTGCCCGGCCGGGCTTTCGCCACGATCCCGACCGGCGTGAAGCTGCACGGCCTGTCCGCCTTCGGCGATCTCAAATACGCGCCGGATTTCAAGCATTTCGACTATGTCAACCCGGACGCTCCCAAGGGCGGCCGGATGAATTTCGCTCCGCCGAACTCCACCTTCAATCAGAGCTTTCTTACTTTCAACACGCTGAACTCGCTGGTGCTGAAGGGGGATTCGCCGCCGCGAACCGAGCTCTGCTTCGATTCGCTGATGACAAGCGCACTTGACGAGCCGGATGCGGTCTACGGCCTGCTTGCCGAATCCGTTACCTTGTCGCAGGACCGCAATGGCTTCCGCTTCAGCCTGCGGCCACAAGCCCGCTTCCATGACGGCTCGCCGCTAACAGCGGAGGACGTTGCCTTCGCATTGAACCTCTACAAAGAGCGCGGACATCCGAATCTTTCCCAACCGCTGCGGCATATGACGGATGCGGTCGCAATCGATCCGCTTACGGTCAGCCTTGCCTTCAACGGCCAACAGTCCGCGCAGAATATCCTCGCCATCGTTGTTATGCCGATCGTGTCGAAAGCCTTCTACACGGCCAACGACTTCGACGCCTCGACGTTAACCCCACCCCTTAGCTCCGGACCATACAGGGCGGGACGGGTCGCGGCCGGGCAGACTGTCGAATATGAACGTGTCGCCGATTATTGGGGCCGCGATCTGGCCGTGAACCGCGGGCTTAATAATTTCGACCGCATCCGCATCGATTTCTATCTTGATCGCCAGGCAGCGTTTGAAGCTTTCAAGAAAGGGGACACGCATTTTCGCGAAGAATTCACATCGCGGGTGTGGGCGACCGGTTACGACTTTCCAGCGCTGAAGGATGGCAGGGTCATCAAACGGGAATTTCCCGGCGAGAAATCGCCCTCCATGCAGGCTGTCGCGCTGAACCAGCGCCGTCCACAATTCCGCGACATACGCGTGAGACGGGCAATCGCCTATTGCTTCGACTTCGAATGGACCAGGCGGGTGCTGTTTTTCGGCGCCTACGAGCGTTCGCAATCGAACTTCGAACGATCGGATTACAAGGCCGAGGGCCTACCCTCGCCCCAGGAACTGAAACTGCTGGAGCCGTTTCGAGCCGAGTTGCCGCCTGAGACCTTTGGCGAACCGGTGATGCAACCCGTCTCCGACGGTTCTGGCCATGACCGTAAGTTGCTGCGCGAGGCTTCGAGGCTGCTTGCCGAATCCGGCTGGAAGCGAGCGGGCAATTTCGTCGTCAACGATAGAGGCGAGCGGCTGCGGGTGGAAATGCTGGCCGAGGACGAGGGCCTGGTTCGCATGTTGGCGCCCTGGTCCGAGAATATGAAGGCGATTGGCATCGACGCTTCGGTCCGGCAGGTCGATTCGACGCAATTTGAAGCGCGGCAGAGCAATTTCGACTTCGACTTCAACATGCTCGCATGGTTGATCGGGGCCACGCCCACCGCCGACGGTTTAGAGATCCTCTATGCTTCGCGGATGGCGAAAACGCCGGGGATGCGCAACTATCCAGGTACGGAAAGCAAAGCCATCGACGCGCTGATCGACGCAGCCGGCAAGGCGCACACCCGCATCGAACTCGTCACAGCGCTCCATGCCCTCGATCGGGTCTTGCGCGCGCGGCTCGACTGGATTCCAACATATTATCAGGCGAATCACCGAGCGGCCTATTGGGACATGTTCGGCTTTCCCGCTCAGAAGCCGGATTACGGCTTTCCGGTCGAGACGTTGTGGTGGTTCGACAAAGACAAGGCGGCAAAGATTGGCAAAGCCTGAGATTTTCGCACAAGCGAGGCAGAGAGCCTGATGGGCGCCTATATACTGCGCCGCATCCTGTTGATGATCCCGACCCTGTTCGGCATCATGGCGGTGTCATTTGCCGTCATCCAGTTTGCTCCGGGCGGGCCGGTCGAGCAGGTCATCGCCAGGCTGACCAACCAGGGCGGCAGCGATCGCCTCGGCGGCGGCGGGGGTGATGCCGGCGGCGCCAATTTCGATGTAGCCGGCGACGTCGGCTCGAAATATCGCGGCGCGCAAGGGCTCGATCCGGAATTCATCAAGAAGCTGGAGAAACAGTTCGGCTTCGACAAGCCGCCGCTCGAGCGCTTCGGCATGATGCTGTGGAACTATCTCCGTTTCGATTTCGGCGACAGCTATTTCCGCGACATATCGGTGCTCGACCTGATCCTGGAAAAGATGCCGGTGTCGATCTCGATCGGGCTGTGGATCACGCTTTTGTCCTATTTGATCTCGATCCCGCTCGGCATCCGCAAGGCAGTCAAGGACGGCTCCACCTTCGATGTCTGGACCAGCGGCGTCGTCATCGTCGGCTACGCCATTCCGGGTTTCCTGTTCGGCATATTGCTGATGGTGCTGTTTGCCGGCGGCTCGTTCTGGGACTGGTTTCCGTTGCGCGGAATCACCTCGGACAATTGGGACCAATTGTCATGGCCGGCGCGGATCGGCGATTATTTCTGGCACATGACCTTGCCGTTGACGGCGCTGGTGTTGTCGGCCTTCGCCACGACGACGCTTTTGACCAAGAATTCCTTCCTCGAGGAAATCCGTAAGCAATATGTGGTCACCGCCCGCGCCAAGGGCCTGTCGGAACGGCGGGTGCTCTACGGCCACGTCTTTCGCAACGCCATGCTGATCGTCATCGCCGGCTTCCCCGGTGCCTTCATCTCGGCGTTCTTCACCGGTTCGCTGCTGATCGAGAACATCTTTTCGCTCGATGGGCTCGGCCTGCTCGGCTTCAACTCGGTGGTGCAGCGCGACTATCCGGTGGTCTTCGCCAATCTCTACATCTTCTCGCTGCTTGGCCTGTTCGTCGGGCTGCTGTCCGACCTGATCTATACCTGGGTCGACCCGCGCATCGATTTTGAGCGGAGAGACGTCTGATGGCGCAGGCCACAGCCGAAACGGCGCCGGCACGGATCGCGCGGCCCTTTCTGTCGCCGCTCAACCAGCGGCGCCTGCAGAACTTCAAGTCCAACCGGCGCGGCTACTGGTCGTTGTGGATCTTCCTGTTCCTGTTCGTGCTGTCGCTGGGTTCGGAACTGGTCGCCAACGACAAGCCGATCATCGCCTCCTACAAGGGCGAGATCCTGTTTCCCGTCCTGGTCGCCTATCCCGAGGAGAAGTTCGGCGGCTTCTATGCGGTCACCGACTACCGCGACCCGGTCATCCAGGACGAGATCAATGCCAATGGCTGGATGATCTGGCCGCCGGTGCGCTACTCCTACCAGACCGTCAACAACTCCATTCCAGAGGCAGCACCGACCAAGCCGTCCTGGCTCTACGACAAGAAAACGCGCTGCAACCAGTATCCGAAAGGCGAGGCGGACCCCAATTGCATCGTCGGCAACTGGAACTGGCTCGGCACCGACGACCAGGCCCGCGACGTGCTGGCGCGCGTCATCTACGGGTTCAGGGTCTCGGTGCTGTTCGGCCTGATCCTGACCGCCGGCTCGGCGCTGATCGGCGTGGCGGCCGGCGCCTTGCAGGGCTATTTCGGCGGCTGGACTGACCTTCTGTTCCAGCGCTTCATCGAGATCTGGTCGGCCATCCCGGTGCTGTATCTGCTCCTGATCGTCGCTGCCATCCTGCCGCCCGGCTTCTTCATCCTGCTCGGGCTGATGCTGCTGTTTTCCTGGGTGGCACTGGTCGGCGTGGTGCGGGCCGAGTTCCTGCGCGCCCGTAACTTCGAATATGTCAATGCGGCGCGCGCGCTCGGCGTGTCCAACGTCACCATCATGTTCCGGCATCTGCTGCCCAACGCCATGGTGGCGACGCTGACCTTCCTGCCCTTCCTGCTCAGCGGTTCGATCTCGACGCTGACCTCGCTCGACTATCTCGGCTTCGGCCTGCCGCCCGGCGCCGCCTCGCTCGGCGAGCTGTTGAAGCAGGCACAGCGCAACCTCAACGCCCCCTGGCTCGGCATTTCCGGCTTTGTCGTCATCTCGCTGATGCTGTCGCTGTTGGTCTTCGTCGGCGAGGCCACGCGCGACGCCTTCGATCCGCGCAAGACGTTCAGATGAGCGACACCCCGCTGCTCTCGGTCCAGGACCTCAGCGTCGCCTTCACGCAAGGCGGCGACCAGTCGATCGCCGTCGACCATATCTCCTTCGACCTCGCCAAGGGCGAGACGGTCGCGCTGGTCGGCGAGTCCGGCTCCGGCAAGTCGGTCACCGCGCTGTCGGTGCTGAAGCTGCTGCCCTATCCGACCGCCAGCCACCCGTCGGGAAAGATCCTGTTCCTCGGCGCCGACCTGCTTGCCGCGGACGAGAAGGACCTTCGCCGCGTGCGCGGCAACAAGATCACCATGATTTTCCAGGAGCCGATGACCTCGCTCAACCCGCTGCACACGATCGAGCAGCAGATCGTCGAGGTGCTGAAGCTGCACCAGGGCCTGGGCGATCGCAACGCCAAGGCGCGCACGCTGGAACTTCTGCACGAGGTCGGCATCCGCGAACCGGAAAAACGGCTCGACGCCTATCCGCACCAGCTTTCCGGCGGCCAGCGCCAGCGCGTCATGATCGCCATGGCGCTCGCCAACGAGCCTGAACTCTTGATCGCCGACGAGCCGACGACGGCGCTCGACGTCACCGTCCAGGCGCAGATCCTCGAATTGCTGGCCGGCCTGAAAAGCCGCAAGAACATGTCGATGCTGTTCATCACCCACGATCTCGGCATCGTCAGGAAGATCGCCGACCGGGTCTGCGTGATGACCAAGGGCAAGATCGTCGAGACCGGCCCGACCAAGGAGATATTCGCCAATCCACAGCACGCCTATACGCGGCATCTGCTTGCCGCCGAGCCGAAAGGCAAGCCGCCGGCGGCCAATGAAGCCGCCAAGCCGGTGATGGTCGGCAACGACGTCAAGGTCTGGTTCCCGATCAAGAAGGGCTTCTTCCGGCGCACCGTCGACAATGTGAAGGCGGTCGACGGCATCGACGTCACCGTGCGGGCCGGCCAGACGCTTGGCGTCGTCGGCGAATCCGGCTCAGGCAAAACGACGCTCGGCCTGGCGCTGGCCAGGATGATCTCGTCGACCGGGACCATCCAGTTCAACGGACGCGGCATCGATCAGCTGTCCTTCAACGAAATGCGGCCGTTGCGGCGCGAGCTGCAGATCGTCTTCCAGGATCCGTTCGGTTCGCTCAGTCCGCGCATGTCGGTCGCCGAGATAATCGAGGAAGGGTTGAAGATCCACGAGCCGAAACTGTCGCCCGATGCGCGCGACGAGCGTGTCGTCGACGTGCTGAAGGAAGTCGGCCTCGATCCGGCGACGCGCAACCGCTATCCGCACGAATTCTCCGGCGGCCAGCGCCAGCGCGTCGCAATCGCGCGCGCCATGGTGCTCAACCCGCGCTTTGTCATGCTGGACGAGCCGACCTCGGCGCTCGACATGAGCGTGCAGGCGCAGGTCGTCGACCTCTTGCGCAGCCTGCAGGCCAAGCACGACCTCGCCTATCTCTTCATCAGCCACGATCTAAGGGTCATCCGCGCGCTCGCCAATGAAGTCATCGTCATGCGCAACGGCAGGATCGTCGAGGCCGGTCCTTCCGAACAGATTTTCAGCAACCCGCGGACCGACTACACAAAGGCGTTGATCTCGGCCGCCTTCAAGATCGAAACGGCGCCAGTCGGCATCGTCAGCGAGTAGATTTTCGCCAGAGATCATGCACAAAATCAAAACGCTGCCGCGCCCTTGCGCGTCGGGACGCGAACGCTGTTGGTAAAAAGGAAAAACGATCCGCAATGGAAAAAGGCCGCATCCTGCTTGCCCTCACAGGTATTCATCCGCTGCGATGGCGCGAACTGCTGTCGGCGGAGCGCGAAGTGGTGCTCGAGCCGAATGGCGCCGGCGATCCCTCGATCACCTATGCTGTGGTGTGGAAACAGCGGCCGAACCTGTTGTCGTCGCTGCCCAATCTGCGGGCCATCTTCTCGATCGGCGCCGGCGTCGACCACATTTTCGCCGATCCCACCTTGCCCGACGTACCGGTCGTCAAGGTGGTGGCCGACAACCTCACCCAGTACATGACCGAATACGTCGTCTGGCGGGTGCTCGACCACCATCGCCAGGGCATGCTCTACCGCGCCCAGCAGCAGAAGAAGATCTGGCACGAACCGCAGCAGCGGCCGGCCGGCGATATCTCGGTCGGCATTATGGGGCTCGGCACGCTTGGCCGCGCGGCGGCATCGGTGCTGTTGTCGCTCGGCTTTCCCGTCAATGGCTGGTCGCGCAGCGATCGGCCGATGCAAGGTGTCTCGACTTACGCGGGCGAGGCCGGCCTGATCCCGTTCCTCAACGCCACCGACATCCTGGTGGTGCTGCTGCCGCTGACGCCACAGACGCACGGCATCATCAACCACGGCGTGCTGAAGGAGCTGCGCAAGCGCAACGGCCTCGGCGGCTCGGTGCTGATCAATGCCGGCCGCGGCAGGCTGCAGAAGGACGCCGACATTTTGCGCGCACTGGACGACGGCACGCTAAAGGAAGTCAGCCTCGACGTGTTCGAGGTCGAACCGCTGCCAAAGACCAACCCGCTATGGAGCCACCCGAAAGTGTTCGTGACGCCGCACGCGGCGGCAACTTCCGATCCGGTCCACCTGGCGCCGATCATGCTGCGCCAGATGGACGCCTTCGAGCGCGGCGAAGCGCTGGAAAATGTGGTGGACCGCAACGCGGGATATTGATTTTCTAGAGCGCCGCTTCCCAGTCTCAGCCCCAGCCGAGCGGCACGTAGTCGATCTCCATAAACGCCGCGACCTCCGGAATCCAGCGGTCGCGGACGAAGGCGACGTGGTCGGGATGGTCGTTATAGCCGGAGTAAGCCCGCTGATCGGCGAACTCCATCGAGAAGCCGAAGCGGTAGTCGTTCTTGGGGCTGACCTGCCGCAACTGCTCGAAATGCGTGACGCCCTTTATCGCCGTAAGGATTCTCTTGGCGTCGGCTAGGAATCTTTTTTCCTCGAGCGAATGCGGCGGGTGTTTCAGCGTGAACACGACGGTGTGACGGATCATTTTCTGCTCCTGCGATGTCGATCCTGCTATGCGCTGTCGGCCCAGGCGCGGATCAGGTTATAGGCGATCGCCCCCTTCGGCGGCGTCACCAGGCCGCCCGGATGCTCCCTCGCCAGCATCGAGAGCACCTCGTCGCGAAAGAACCAGCGGCAATCTTCCAGCTCGTTGAGGTCGGGCTGGATATCGTCGTTGAGCGGTTCGCCGAAGCAGCCGATCATCAGCGAATAGGGGAACGGCCAGGGCTGGCTGGCGTGGTAGACGACGCGGCCGAGCCTGATGCCTGCTTCCTCCAGCGTTTCGCGGCGCACCGCCGCCTCGATCGTCTCGCCCGGCTCGATGAAGCCGGCGAGGGCCGAATACATGCCGGGCCCGAAATGCCGGCCGCGGCCGAGCAGGCATTTTTCGGGCGTTGCCGTCAGCATGATCGCCACCGGGTCGGTGCGCGGAAAGTGCTCTGTGCCGCAGGCCGGGCAATGCCGCTTGTAACCGCCCGCGCGCATCTCGGCTTCGGTGCCGCATTTGCTGCAGAAGCGATGACTGGCATGCCAGGCGAGCAGCGCCGCCCCTTGCGCCAGCGCGCCGGCCGCCGCTTCGTCGATCAGCCCCTGCATATAGACCGAGCGATAGTCGATCGCCTTGATCGTCTCGGGAAGCTGCTCGGGCTCGACCCCGGCCGGCACCGCCAGCACCGGGCCGCTTTCGGAAAAACCGAGCAGGACGCCGTTTTCGAGCGATGCTTCGAGCGGCCGGCTTTCGGCCGCGCCGAACCAGGGATCGAATGCGCCTTGCGCAAGCTTCAGATAGAGCCGGCCGCCAAGCATCAGCAAAAGCCGCGCCGAGGGATCGGCGAGTGCCTTTTCGACGGAATCGTCGGCGCGGTTTTCGGATTGCCGGTCGATAATGTTGCCGGCGAAGCCGACGAACTGGCTCGGCTCACGCAAGGGCGCGTCAAACAGGCGAAAGCTCATGCAGACTCGGGGAGGTTCAAGGTGGACACGGGAGAGGCTTATAGCGCTGCCTTGATCTTTTCCGCAAACTTGCGAAGGTCGGAGCGCTGATAGGGCTCGCGCAGGCCGTGCCCCCACACCGGACCGGGCCAGCCGGGATCGCCTTCCGAGCGCGCAATGACATGTACATGCAACTGCCGCACGATATTGCCGAGTGCACCGGTGTTGATCTTGGTGCAGCCGGTCACCCGCTTCAGCGCCAGCGCCACCATGTTGGTCTCGAAGGTCAGCATCGCCTGGTCGAGCGGCGTCATGTCGTGGATTTCCTCGATGCCCGGCCGCTGCGGCACCAGCAGCAGCCATGGCCAGCGGCGGTCGTTCATGACGCGCAATTCGCACAGGCCGAGCCACATCAGCTGTTCGCTGTCGGCTTCCAGCTGGGCGTCAAGCGTGAATCCGGCCTTGAGGCCCGGCAGCATCGGCGTTTCCCTCACTTTTTGACGTTTTTTGAACTCCATCGACGCTAGAGCGGCTTCCGAAGGGCCGCAAGGGGCAGCAAGCAACATTGGCCGTCGTGGCGCTGATTGTGCGCGAAGAAGGGAGGGCCTGGGCAAATTGCATCAGGTTGGCGCTCCCCCGCCGAGGTCGACATTTTGATCACGGCCACATTTTGTTCTTGCTTTGTGCCGGCAGCTATGCTACTAATCTCGCTATGGTGATTATTCGCACCAACGACCCGCCCGCCGAGGCGGGTTTTTGGTTTCAGCTGTCGTCGTCGCTCACGACCTCTATCATCCGCACTTGCATTTCATCGCCGGATTGCCGATATGGAGGCTGGGAGGTTGGTGGTGGACGGTCCACTCGCCAACCGGGTCAGGTCCGGAAGGAAGCAGCCCTAACGAGCCCGGAACGGGTCATTGTTCCAGCCTCCCGCCTCTTCGCCTTTTGCCCCGACATTGACGGCGCCAAGCCGTGCGGGCGAAAGTATGCGCAGGAATCGGCCGCCTCCAGTGGCAGCCCTTGGAGCTTAACGGGCGAATGAGCGAAGCCGGAAACGAGGCCGGGAAATTGGACAAGCCTGCCGCCTATCGCGTGCTGGCGCGCAAATACCGACCGTCGAATTTCTCCGAGCTGATCGGCCAGGAGCCGATGGTCCGCACGTTGACCAATGCCTTTGCCACCGGCCGCATCGCCCAGGCCTGGATGCTGACCGGCGTGCGCGGCGTCGGCAAGACGACGACCGCGCGCATCCTCGCGCGGGCCCTGAACTACAAAACATCGACGGTCGACCAGCCTTCCGTCGACCTTACCGTGCTCGGCGAGCATTGCCAGGCGATCATGGAAGGCCGCCATGTCGACGTCATCGAGATGGACGCCGCCTCGCATACCGGCATCGACGACATCAGGGACATCATCGAGCGTGTGCGCTACGCCCCGGTGTCGGCGCGCTACAAGGTCTACATCATCGACGAAGTACATATGCTTTCCAACCAGGCCTTCAACGGCCTGCTGAAGACGCTGGAAGAGCCGCCGCCGCACGTCAAGTTCATCTTCGCCACCACCGAAATCCGCAAGGTGCCGATCACCGTCCTATCGCGCTGCCAGCGTTTCGACCTCAGGCGCATCGATGCGGCAATGATCAAGGCCGACCTTGCCAGGATAGCCGGTCTGGAGGGCATCGAAGTCGAAGACGATGCGCTGGCGATGATCGCGCGCGCGGCCGAAGGCTCGATGCGCGATGCGCAGTCGATCCTCGACCAGGCGATCGCCCATGGCGGCGGCGCGGTCAGCGCCGAAGCGGTGCGGGCCATGCTCGGCCTCGCCGACCGTGCCCGCATCGTCGACCTGTTCGAGCATGTCATGAAGGGCGACGTCGCCGCCGCGCTTGCCGAATTCCGTGCCCAGTACGATACCGGCGCCGATCCTGCCGCTGTGCTGACCGACCTTGCCGAGTTCAACCATCTGGTCACCCGTCTGCGTTTCGTGCCGACTGCCGTCGACGACGCCTCGCTGTCCGAGGACGAGCGCCGGCGCGGCGCCGATTTCGCCGGCACGCTGTCGGTCAAGGTGCTGTCGCGGACATGGCAAATGCTCTTGAAAGGCATTCCCGAGGTGCAGACCTCGAACCGCCCGGTCAGCGCCGCCGAGATGGTGCTGATCCGGCTGGCCCATGCCGCCGACCTGCCGACGCTGGACGAGGCGCTGAAATCGCTGGAGAACGGCGTTTCTCTGCCGGGCGCCGCGCCGCGCGTGAATGGCGCGCCGGCAAGCCCCGGCCCTGCAAACCATGCGCCTGCAAGCGGTGGTGCAGGCGCCGTGGCGCAGACGCGGATGCCGAC
>NZ_SUEG01000094.1:0-2983 GCF_005063415.1 Mesorhizobium sp. | reverse complement strand
CCAATTTCGTTGCTCCGCCGGAGCCGGCGGTCGAGGCGCCGCCGGTGCCGGTGAAATCGCTGGCCGATATTGTCGCCCTTGCCGACACCCAGCGCGACATGGCCTTCAAGGTGCTGGTGAAGCGTTGCGTGCGCCTGGTGCGCATCGAGCCCGGCCGTATCGACGTCAGCCTGACCGACGATGCGCCGAAGATGCTGCTCAATGATTTGACCGCCAAGCTGCGCGCCTGGACCGGCCGCAACTGGCTGGTGTCGCTGTCGAAGGAGGAGGGCGGCCAGACCTTGGCCGAGATGGAATCGACAAAGCGCGAAAACGCCTTCCTCGATGCCAAGAGCGACCCGACGGTCGCCGCCATCCTGGCGCGCTTTCCCGGCGCCAAGATCATCGACGTGCGCATTCCCGACGCGCCGGAAGCCGATGCGGCCGAGGCCGAAATGCCGGTCGAGCCGCCGGCCGACGACGACGAAACCTGAACAACCAGCACCAACTGCAAAGGACAGTGCGATGAAAGATCTTCTCGGCTTGATGGGCAAGGCAAAGGAAATGCAGGCCAAGTTCCAGGCCATGCAGGATGAGATCGCCACGCTGGAAGCCACCGGGCAGGCCGGCGGCGGCCTGGTCAGCGTGACGCTGACCGGCAAATTCGAGATGAAGTCGCTGAAGATCGACCCGGCACTGTTCAAGGAGGACGAGGTCGAGATTCTCGAGGACCTGCTCCTCGCTGCCCACAACGACGCCAGGACCAAGGTCGAGCAGACCATGCAGGAGAAGACCAAGGCGCTGACCGCGGGACTACCGATCCCCCCGGGAATGAAGCTGCCGTTCTAGGCTAATGCATGTCGCGCAAAAGTGTGCAGCGGTTTTGCGATAACGACATGCATCAAAATAAGAACCTAAAACGCGTCGCACGAGGCCGGTCGAACGCGACGCGCTTTTAGTCAAATCGGGATGCCGTTACAGTGGCCGAAGCGTGCAGGGGCCCAACGCTTGCGGACCAGCCAGCTGTATCTATTGGGCAACGCCCCACACTTAATAACGCTTTAGCCATCTTTTTGCCTGAAAGTGTCTCATTCTTGCCGCAACCAGGGGCGGGCTGGCAGCAGAATGAGGGGACGCCTGTTTGATCTCTACCCGATGGAAGACGCCGTTGCGGCTCGGCGTCGTTATCTCGCCGCTGTTTTTGGCCGCTTGCAGTCAGACCGCCTCGCACGGCATGTCCAGCCTGACCGATGCCATCACGCCGGGTTTCCTGAGCTCGCGCTCCTACAATTCCACGCCGAAGGAAAAGGAATGCCTGGAGCGGGCGATGTTCTTCGAGTCCAACCGGTCGAGCCGTGACGGCATGATTGCGGTCGGCACCGTGGTGATGAACCGGCTGCGGTCCGGCAAGCACGGCAGCACCATCTGCGAAGTGGTTGGCGAGCGCGGGCAGTTCGCGCCGGGCGTCATGACACGGCCGATGAATTCGAAGGCGATGCCCGATGTCGAGGAAGCCGCCGAGGCGGTGCTCAAGGGCGAGCGCAAAGCCAAGCTGAAGAACACCATGTATTTCCACACCGCCGGCCTGCGCTTCCCCTACAAGAACATGCACTACACCATGGTCGCCGGCGGCAATGCCTTTTATGAAAAGCGCGGCCGCAACTGGCAGCCGCTGCCGGACGAGCCCGTGGTCGCCGTGGCCCAGGCCAAGTCGCAAGCGCCTGCTGCTCAGGCCATACTTGTCGCCTCGGCGGAGCCGGCACGCGAGGTCAAGCCGACATTCGCCAAGGCAACCTATGTGACCGCCGCCGCATCGCAGCCGGCAAAGCAGACCAGGGTGACTGCCGGAATGGCGACCTCGGAGAGGGCGACGGCGGAGAAGCCGATGCTTGTGGCGCTGCAAGAACCAATGCAGGAACCGGATGCGGCCCGCTTCGGTGGGACCGCGAGCGCGCGCCCTGTCACCTCCATCCAGGCCGCGCCGGCGGAGCCGACAATGTCGTTCGAGGCGACGCCCGAGAACACCGACGCCATCGGCGCGATGATCGCCGGCCAGACCCGGCCGCTGGAAGAAAACTGAGGCGGTCGATTGTTGAGGGCGCGGGCGCCCCTCATCTGGCTGCCGCCATCTTCTCCCCGCATAGTGACGGGGAGAAAGACGCTGTTGCCAAGGATTTCGCCAATCATCAGCCTTGGAGGAAGGGTGCCGAGGGTCGCGGCCGGCCCTTTCTCCCCGTCACTTTACGGGGAGAAATGCCCGGCAGGGCAATGAGGGGCGGCGCAAACCCGGGCGATTGCCTCTTTGCGCGTTGGACAGCACGCGCCTCAGCAGTGTTCCAAAACCCGTTGAAAAATCCTAGAGCCTGATCCATTCCGATAGATCGGAATGGGACTCTATCGTCTTGTTTGACCATGATCTTTTCCGAAAACCGGTTTCCACTTTTCGGGATCATGGTCTAAACCGGTGCGATGTCGAAGCGAATCGCCGGTCCCGAGATCGAACGCCTGATCCAGCTGCTGGCCAAGGTGCCGGGGCTCGGCCCGCGTTCGGCACGCCGCGCCGCGCTCCACCTCATCAAGAAGAAGGAACAGCTGCTGGCGCCGCTCGCCGCCGCCATGGGCGAGGCGGTCGACAAGGTGCGCATCTGCTCGACCTGCGGCAATGTCGACACGTCCGATCCATGCATGATCTGCACCGACCCGCGCCGCGACCCCACCACGCTCATCGTCGTCGAGGACGTGGCCGACCTTTGGGCGCTGGAGCGGGCGACCGCCATGAACGTGCGTTATCATGTGCTCGGCGGTACGCTGTCGCCGCTCGACGGCATTGGTCCTGATGAGCTCAACATCCGTTCGCTGGTCGATCGCGTCGCCGGCGGCGAGGTCAAGGAAGTGATCCTCGCCGTCAACGCCACCGTCGAGGGCCAGACGACCGCGCACTACCTCACCGACCAGCTTTCCGGCTTCGACATCAAGGTGACACGGCTGGCGCATGGCGTTCCCG
>NZ_SUEG01000093.1:16793-20979 GCF_005063415.1 Mesorhizobium sp. | reverse complement strand
CCCCCGCCTCGATCAGCTGCCGGCGCACGGCAAGGATGCGCTGCCAGCCGGCCGGCGTGCCCGGCTCGTCGCTCCCGACTGGTGCCATTTCGCCCGCCGCGTCGCCCGCTCGCGCCTGCACCGTCTGGCCAAGGATGCCGAGGTGCCGTGGGAGGACGAGAAATTCATCTTTGTCGCGGCCTCCCGCCATCCGGCCGCTCCGCCTCGAGCGCGAGTGATCGCACCGCCGAAGTCGGGCTCCGGCAAGGTCTTGCTGAAGCTTTGCGAACAGGATGGGAGTGCTGCCGAGCGACTGTTCACCAAGCGCGACGGCGAGACGTTCAAGGCCGCGCGGCGACTGGACTGGGGTGATGCCTTGCCGGAATGACCGGCAGCTATTTTCCTGTTTTGTTCTCGCCTGAGAACGGCTAGGCTCGCCATCTTGATTCGAGTCAATCAAGATTCTTTCCACCGAAAGATCCTGGCTGTGAATCGCGGGCATCAAAGTTGGTTGGTTGGGGACTGATGCAGATAAGTCATCACCGACTTGTCTCGTTCTGATATCGAGAGACGGGGATCAGACCGGGGACATCATGGCAGAGGCAGCACGAAAATTCGGCGTGGCGGAAACACCGCTCTATCGCGAGGCGCCGAACAATATCGAGGCCGAGCAGGCGCTGCTCGGCGCCATACTGGTCAACAACGATGCCTTCTACCGCGTCTCCGACTTCCTGAAGCCCGGCCATTTCTACGAGCCACTGCATAGAAAGATCTTCGAGGTCGCGGCCGAGCTCATCCGCATGGGCAAGATCGCGACGCCGATCACGCTGAAGACCTTCCTGCCGGCCGACGAGAAGGTCGGCGATATGACGGTGGCGCAATATGTCGTGCGGTTGGCGGTGGAGGCCGTCACCGTAGTCAACGCCACCGACTATGGCCGCGCCATCTACGATCTGGCGACGCGGCGCGCGCTGATCACCGTCGGCGAGGACATGGTCAACATCGCCTATGACGCGCCGGTCGACATGTCGCCCTCCGACCAGATCGAGGATGCCGAGCGGCGCCTGTTCGAATTGGCCGAAACGGGCCGCTATGATGGCGGCTTCGAAAGCTTTACCGATGCCGTCAAGACCGCCGTCGACATGGCCAATGCCGCCTATATGCGCGACGGGCATTTGTCGGGCGTTGCCACCGGCTTGCGCGACCTCGACCGCCGCATGGGCGGCCTGCAGTCGTCCGACCTGATCATCATTGCCGGCCGCCCCGGAATGGGCAAAACCTCGCTCGCCACTAACATCGCCTTCAATATCGCCGAGGCCTATGTCCCGGCGCAGCAGGCGGACGGCTCGTTCAAGGCGGCCAATGGCGGCGTCGTCGGCTTCTTTTCGCTCGAAATGTCATCCGAACAGCTGGCCACCCGCATTATTTCCGAACAGACGGAAATCCCGTCGTCGAAAATCCGGCGCGGCGAGATCAGCGAGATGGATTTCGAAAAGCTGGTCGCCTGCTCGCAGACAATGCAGAAAATCCCGCTGTTCATCGACCAGACCGGCGGCATTTCCATCGCTCAGCTGTCGGCCCGCGCGCGTCGCCTGAAGCGCCAGCGCGGCCTCGACGTCATCGTCATCGACTATATCCAGCTGATGCAGGGATCGAGCGCGAAATCGTCGCAAAACCGCGTCCAGGAAATCACCGAGATCACCACCGGCCTCAAGGCGTTGGCCAAGGAGCTGGCGGTGCCGATCATCGCCCTGTCGCAGCTGTCGCGCCAGGTGGAGAGCCGCGACGACAAGCGCCCGCAGCTTTCGGATCTGCGCGAATCGGGCTCCATCGAGCAGGACGCCGACGTGGTGCTGTTCGTCTACCGCGAGGAATATTATCTGAAGAACCGCGAGCCGAAGCCGGGCACCGACGAATACATCAAATGGGAACACGAGATGAACGAGATGCGCGGTAAGGCCGAGGTCATCGTCGCCAAGCAGCGCCACGGCCCAACGGGGTCGGTCAGCCTCGCCTTCCAGGGCGAATTCACCCGCTTCTCGGATCTCGCCGAGGAACATCATTTGCCGGATCGGTTCGAGTAGCTTTTTGACCAACCGTCGCGCTCCGTCACACCCCCCTCTGGCCTGCCGGCCATCTCCCCCGCAAGGGGGGAGATCGGCAGTTTTGCCGCCGGTTCTCCTCTTGCGGCATCGGCGATTGGCGAAAGCATCAATGACAGCCAATCTCCCCCCTTGCGGGGGAGATGTCCGGCAGGACAGAGGGGGGTGGGCAGGATCGCCAGCCTCCGGCTATTTGCGAGCGACGCGACGCTGATGGCCAAATCCCGCATTCAGTTCATCTGTCAGAATTGCGGATCGGTGCATCAGCGCTGGGCCGGCAAATGCGATGCCTGCGGCGAGTGGAACACGCTGGTCGAGGAAGGCACGTCAGGCGGCATAGGCTCCGGCCCGGCCAATACGCGCAACGCCCGCAAGGGCCGCGCAGTGGTGCTGACCAGCCTCTCCGGCGACATCGAGGACGCGCCGCGCATCGTCTCCGGCATCGGCGAACTCGACCGCGCCACCGGCGGCGGCTTCGTGCGCGGCTCGGCGCTGCTGGTCGGCGGCGATCCCGGCATCGGCAAGTCGACGCTGCTCACCCAGGCCGCGGCCGCGCTGGCAGCAAAGGGCCACCGCATCGTCTATGTCTCGGGTGAAGAAGCGGTCGCCCAGATCAGGCTGCGCGCCCAGCGGCTCGGCGTCGCCGGCACCCCGGTCGAGCTCGCCGCCGAGACCAATGTCGAGGACATCCTCGCCACCATCGCCGACGGCAAGCGGCCGGATCTGGTCATTCTCGATTCGATCCAGACGCTGTGGACCGACATGGCCGATTCGGCGCCCGGCACGGTCACCCAGGTGCGTGCCGCCGCCCAAGCGATGATCCGCTATGCAAAATCCACAGGGGCGGCGATCGTTCTGGTCGGCCATGTCACCAAGGAGGGCCAGATCGCCGGCCCACGCGTCGTCGAGCACATGGTCGACGCGGTACTCTATTTCGAGGGCGAAGGCGGCCACCACTACCGCATCCTGCGAACGGTCAAGAACCGCTTCGGGCCAACCGACGAGATCGGCGTCTTCGAAATGTCGGACAAAGGCTTGCGGGAAGTCGCCAACCCGTCCGAGCTTTTCCTCGGTGAACGTCATGCGAAGTCGCCGGGTGCCGCGGTTTTCGCCGGCATGGAAGGCACACGGCCGGTGCTGGTCGAGATCCAGGCACTGGTGGCGCCGTCGACGCTGGGCACGCCACGCCGCGCCGTCGTCGGTTGGGACGGTGCCCGGCTGTCGATGATCCTGGCGGTTCTGGAAGCCCATTGCGGCGTCCGCTTCGGCACGCACGACGTCTATCTCAACGTTGCCGGCGGCTACCGAATTTCGGAGCCGGCGGCCGACCTGGCGGTGGCGGCGGCACTGGTTTCCTCGCTCACCGGTCTTGCCCTTCCCGCAGATTGCGTCTATTTCGGCGAAATCAGCCTTTCGGGTGCAGTGAGGCCGGTTGCGCATGCGCAGCAGCGCCTCAAGGAAGCTGAAAAGCTGGGTTTCGGACGCGCGGTTCTGCCCTTGGGCAGCGAGGAACTTGTTGGTGGTAATGGGGTCGGGGGGATCGGAGCCGGCGCTTTCCAGCCCACCGAGCTTGCCGATCTCGTGGCGCGCATAGCCGGCTCTCGGCGCAGCCGCGCCGACGAGCAAGAGTGATGCGGCTCGTCGGAGTCGTGAAAAAGAGATCGGAGTGGGGCGAAAAACATGCCGATTACGCTGCTTGACGGAATTCTCGTCGGCTTCACCCTGGTCTCGGCGATGCTCGCTATGGTTCGCGGCTTTTCGCGCGAGATCCTGTCGATCATCTCCTGGGCAGCTGCTGCGGCGGCGGCCTTCTTCTTCTACAAACCGGTGCTGCCTTACATTCAGCCCTATATCGACAACGAAAAGGCCGCCATGGCAGCGGCCGCCGGTATCGTCTTCATTGTCGCGCTGATCGTCGTTTCGGTCATCACCATGAAGCTTGCCGACTGGATCATCGATTCCAGGATCGGTGCGCTCGATCGTACACTTGGCTTCCTCTACGGCGCGGCGCGTGGCGTCCTGGTCGTCGCTGTCGCGCTGCTTTTCTTCAATTGGCTGGCCGGCGCCAAGGCTCCAGGCTGGATTGCCAACGCCAAGTCAAAGCC
>NZ_SUEG01000093.1:11529-16783 GCF_005063415.1 Mesorhizobium sp. | reverse complement strand
CATTGTCGGCCGGCGGCGCATCGCTGTCGTCGGGTGCCGGAGCGGTGGCGTCGTCGCCGGCCGACAATGCGCCCGCGACGCCGGCACCTGCAAACCCGGCGCCGGCAAACTGATTTCGGCAGACTTGCCAATCTGCCGACTTGGCGAGGCTCAAGCCTGTCGATCATGTGAACGCCGCACGACGTGCGTTGCTTTCGATGCGCTATGACCTTATATGGCGACTTTAGCGGAGCTTGAGCCCCAAATGGCAGACGCAGACGACGTGCTTTCCGCCGAAGCCGACGACCATTTCCATGACGAATGCGGCGTGTTCGGCATTTTCGGCCGGCAGGACGCCGCAGCCATCGTCACGCTCGGCCTGCATGCGTTGCAGCATCGCGGCCAGGAAGCGGCCGGCATCGTTTCCTACGACGGCACCCAGTTCCATGTCGAACGACATGTCGGCCTGATCGGCGACACCTTCACCAAGCAGCGCGTCATCGACAGCCTGCAAGGCAACCGTGCCATCGGCCACACACGCTATGCCACCACCGGTGGCTCCGGCCTGCGCAACATCCAGCCTTTCTTCGCCGAACTTGCCGATGGCGGCTTCGCCGTCGCCCATAACGGCAATCTCACCAACGCTATGACCGTTCAGCGCGCGCTGCAGAAACAAGGCGCCATCTTCTCTTCCACCTCCGACACCGAGACGCTCTTGCATCTGGTCGCCACCAGCAAGGAGCGCGACCTGAATTCGCGCTTCATCGATGCGGTGCGCCAGGTCGAAGGCGCCTTCTCGCTGGTGGCGATGACGTCCAAGAAGATGATCGGCTGCCGCGACCCGCTCGGCATCCGACCGCTGGTGCTTGGCGATCTCGACGGTGCCTGGATTCTCGCCTCCGAGACCTGCGCGCTCGATATTATCGGTGCGCGTTTCGTTCGCGACCTGAAGCCCGGCGAAATGGTCGTCGTTACGAGCAAGGGCATCGAAAGCCTGTTCCCGTTCGAGCCGCAAAAGACCCGCTTCTGCATTTTCGAATATGTCTATTTCGCGCGGCCGGATTCGTCAGTCGAAGGCCGCAACGTCTACGAAGTGCGCAAGCGCATCGGCGCCGAGCTGGCGCAGGAAAGTCCGGTCGAGGCCGACATCGTCGTGCCGGTGCCGGATTCGGGCACGCCGGCGGCGATCGGCTTTTCGCAGGCCGCGGGCATTCCGTTCGAGCTCGGCATCATCCGCAATCACTATGTTGGCCGCACCTTCATCCAGCCCGGCGATTCGATCCGCCACATGGGTGTCAAGCTCAAGCACAACGCCAACCGCCGCATGATTGAAGGCAAGCGCGTGGTGCTGGTGGACGATTCGATCGTGCGCGGCACCACCAGCCAGAAGATCGTGCAGATGGTGCGCGATGCCGGCGCCAAGGAAGTACATATGCGCATCGCTTCTCCGCCGACGCGCGCGTCCTGCTTTTACGGCGTCGACACACCGGAAAAGTCGAAGCTGCTGGCGTCGCGCATGTCGGTGGAGGAGATGGCCGAGTTCATCCGCGTCGATTCGCTCGGCTTCCTCTCGATCGACGGGCTCTACCGGGCCGTCGGCGAAACCGGCCGCGACAACGAGCAGCCGCAATTCTGCGACGCCTGCTTCACCGGCCAGTATCCGACCCGGCTTGCCGATTTCGAAGGCTCCGACAATGTGCGCACGCTGTCGCTCTTGGCGGCGGGCGGGTCGTAAGGTTGCCGGATCGCCATTTGTCTTCGCCAGGTTACCCCCCTCTGCCCTGCCGGGCATCTCCCCCTCAAGGGGGGAGATCGGCTGAATTGTCGACTTTCGCCAATCGCGACGGTCGCAGAACAGGCGCTGAGCCTGATGAGGGCCAATCTCCCCCCTTGAGTGGGAGATGCCCGGCAGGGCAGAGGGGGGTGCCTCACGCCGACCTCATGGAAGTTCAAGCATGACCCTCGATCTCTCCGGCCGCGTAGCGGTCGTCACCGGCGCCTCGCGCGGTATCGGCTATTTCATCGCCAGGGAGCTTGCCGCCGCCGGTGCGCATGTGATTGCGGTTGCTCGCACCGTCGGCGGGTTGGAAGAACTCGACGACCAGATCAAAGCAGGTGGCGGACAGGCGACGCTGGTACCGCTCGATCTTGCCGACATGGCGGGGATCGACCGGCTGGGCGGCGCCATCCACGAGCGATGGGGCAAGCTCGACATACTGGTCGCCAACGCCGCTGTGCTCGGCGTCATCGCCCCGATCGGCCATGTCGAGGCCAAGACCTTCGAGAAGGTGATGACCATCAACGTCACCGCAACATGGCGGCTGATCCGCTCGGTCGACCCGCTGCTCAGGCTTTCTGATGCCGGCCGCGCTATCGTGCTGAGCTCCAGCCTTGCCCACTCCGCACGCGCCTTCTGGGCGCCTTATGCGGCGTCGAAGGCGGCGGTCGAGGCCATGACGCGTTCATGGGCGCATGAGACCGAAAACCTGCCGCTCAGGGTCAATGCCGCCGATCCCGGGGCAACGCGCACCGCGATGCGGGCGCAGGCTGTACCCGGCGAGGATCCTGAAACGCTGCCGCACCCTTCGGAGATCGCCAAGCGTATCGTGCCGCTGGCCAGCCCTACGCTCAAGGAGACCGGACTGATCTTCCAGGCCAAGCACAACCGCTTTGTCGCTTACCGGCAGCCGGAGTAAGCGGCCTAACATCACGCGGCTGTGATGCCGTGGCTTAACGCCGCGCTTTGGCCCAGCTTTCGCCGCTGGGCAGGAGTTGCTAGGATCGTGCGACTCCCAAAACAAGCAGAGCGAGGAAATACCCATGGCGGCACCGAGCGTAGCGTTAGTCTGGTATCTGGTGATCGCCGGCCCGCAAGGCGGCATGGTCGTGTTGCCCAGCACATTCGACACCCGCGAACAGTGCACCTTCGCCATAACCGAATACCAGAAGCAACCGACGCCGGCCGGCTGGTCGGTGCAGTGCGTGCCGAGCGCCTCGCCGTTCGCCGACGAGGGCGACGCCGAGGAGCCGTCGGCGCAGTAGGACTGCGTGATCTCCCCCCTTGAGGGACCCTTGAGGGGGAGATGCCAAGTTTTGGCAAAGAGGGCAGGCCAGAGGGGGCACCGCGCATGAAGCGCCAACCCCTCTTTTCGCAAATGGAAGGCCGCGTCAGGACGTGCCGACCCCCTCTGTCGCCTTCGGCGACAGCTCCTTCTCAAGGGGGGAGATCAGCAGCCTCAGCATCGTGCGCTTACCGCCAGCTCCGGCTTCTGGCTGATGGTCTGGAACACGACGCAGTAGCGCTCGGTCAGCTTGATCAGCGCATCGACGCGCTCCTGCGGCTCGTCCGTGTCGAGGCCGAATGTCAGCCGGATGGCACGGAAGCCAACCGGCGCATCCTTTGCCACACCAAGCGTGCCGCGAAAGTCGAGATCGCCTTCGGCTTCCACCGTGGCGGCCCCTAGCTTGAATTCCAGCGCCGTCGCTACCGCCTTCAGCGTGACGCCGGCGCAAGCCACCAGCGCCTCCAGCAGCATGTCGCCGGAGCAGAGTTCGAGCCCCGTGCCGCCGGTCGCCGGATGCAGCCCGGCAATGGCGATCGCCCTGCCTGTCTCGACCTTGCAGGCGATCGATTGGTCGGCGATCGAGCCTTTGGCGCGGAGAGTAATCAGCGCGCGCGAGGCGTCGTCGCGATAGGCCTCCTTCAGCGGCGCCTGCATGGCCTTCAATGCGATCGCGTCCATTTCATTTCTCTCCCATAGTTGCCTGGCTTCGCTGCTTAACGGTGTCGCCTGCCCCAAAACGCAAGTCCACCTGACGTAGCGCTTGGTAGGGTTTCGCCCGTATAGCCTGACGATACGGGAGCATCCAACGCCTTCAAACCCTCTCTCGCAACACATTCGTAAGGCCGCCGGACATATGGCCGATATCGCCATCCTGGAAACCCGCGAAAGGGTTTCGCCGGCATCCTGTTCACCGGGGCTGCCGGTCTGCTGTTTCGATGCACGACGCCTCGATCAAGCTGACACTATGGTGTCAGGACGGGGCAGAGTAGGCTTGTGAGATGACGGAATTGCTGGACATGCCAGGCACTGTGGAAAGCGCCCGCGAACGTACCCTCGGCATCATCCTGGTCTCGGCATCGGCGGCCGTCTTCGGCCTCACCGGCGTGCTGACCAAATCGATCCATGCCGACCCGCTGACCATTACCTGCTGGCGCGGCTTCGTCGGCTCGATCCTGATCAGCCTCTATGTGCTATGGCGCCGCCAGCGCTCCGGCGGTCGCGGCAGCCTTCGGCTCGGCTGGCGAGGCTGGCTGCTGGCGATCGAGGGCGCGCTCGCCAGCATCGCCTTCATCTCGGCGTTCAAGTTCACCTTTGTCGCCAATGTCGCGATCATCTATGCCACCGCCCCTTTCGTCACCGCGCTGCTGGCCCTCCTGTTGATCCGCGAACCGTTCCGGCTGCAGACGCTTGCCGCCGCCGCCGTGTCACTATGCGGTGTGGCGATCATGGTCTGGTCCGGCTTCGGCACAGGCCATCTGTTCGGCGACGGGCTGGCGCTGCTGATGACGATCGGCAGCGCCCTCTACATGATCATGGTGCGCGCCTTCCGCGACACGCCGGTGGTGTGGGCGGGTGCGGTGTCGGCATTCCTTCTGTTCGTGCTCGGCTGGTTCGTCGCCGATCCGCTGGCTGTCTCGGCCAGGGACGCTGTGCTTCTAGCCACCTTCGGCTCCTCGTTCGCGCTGGCTTCGATCCTGTGGACGGAGGGCACCCGGCTTATTCCGGCGGCCGAGTCCGAATTGCTGGGTTCAGCTGAAGTGCCATTCGCGATCCTGTTTGCCTTCCTGTTCCTGGCGGAGATCCCGCCGGCAGCCAGCATGGTCGGTGGCGCCATCGTGCTTTGCGCGGTGTTCGCTCACGCCGGCCGCGACTGGCTGATGGCCAGGCAGCGCGCAGCGGATGCATGACCAATCCTCGCCGCGTTCGAGCGCGAGTTGGTGGTCCGATCACGAGAAATCCGGTCCTGAAAATTAATTTGAAAAGTCATGGAACCATCATAGGGCTCAGGCATTATGGCTGCGACGGGCCACCCCAAGTCCCCCCAAACCCCTCGGCCCGTCTTACTCAGAAGCCGACCGCAAGGTCGGCTTTTTCTTTGCTGGCTCAATTGGCCAAGGCCAGGTTGCCGCTGAACAACGCGGCCAGATCCTGCGCCGGCCGGTCGGCATCCTCACGCAAGCGGACGGCGAATTCGGCGACCGGCACCGGCG
>NZ_SUEG01000093.1:0-11519 GCF_005063415.1 Mesorhizobium sp. | reverse complement strand
GTCCTCAACGTCAAGGCGATGCCGGCGTGCACCGCCGTGCGCAGGCCGGCAAGGCTGGCACTGCCGGCAGCAATGCGGTAGCGACGGCCGGCCGCATCGAGTGCACTGGTCGCCGCTTCGCGAAACCCGCAATGGGGATCGAGCAGCGCCAAGGGCAGCTCGTCGTGGCGGGTGGCCAGCCCGTTCTGTGAGCAAAGCCAGATCATTGGTTCCTTGAGCACACCGACTTCGTCCCGTGTCGGCACCTGCCGCATGGCAATGGCCAGATCAAGGGTGGAGGCCTGCAAAGCCTGCGCCAGTTCGGCGGAACGGCCGACGCGCAGTTCGATCCTGACGCGCGGATGGCTGACAGCAAAAGCCCTGAGCAGCTGCGGCAAGCCGCTGTCGGCGAAATCCTGCGTGGTGCCGATGGCGACGCGCCCGTCGGCATGCGCCCCTTTGAGGGCCAGCCACGCCTCACGGTGCGCGGCAAGGATGCGTCGCGCGTGAACGATCAGATCCTCGCCTGCCGGCGTCAGGCCGCGCCCTCGCCCTTGCGGCACCAGCAGCGGTTCGCCGACAACATCCTCCAGCCGCTGCATCTGCGCGGTCACTGCGGACGGCGAGCGACCGACGATCGACGCGGCCCGCGCCAGGGAACCGCCATCGACGAAAGCGAGGAAAGTCTTGAGGAGGTCGGGATCGAACATCTGCATAATTCGGTATTATCAAAGTGTTTATCAAAAACAATTCGATTTTTTTGATCAAAGGACGATGGCATGATTTTCTCGACCGCGAAGATGCGCCGCTTGAAACCGAGGAGAAGAAATATGCCGATCATCAATGTCAGCGTTACCGGCAAGCCCGATGCCGCTTTGTCCGCCGCCATTGCCAAGGAGGTGACCGAACTGACGGCCACGCATCTGCGCAAGGACGCGACGATTACAGCTGTTGCCATTTCCTATCACGAACCCGAGCACTGGTTCGCCGGCGGCAAGTCGCTGGCCGAGCATGGCGCCAACACGGCTTGGCTCGACATCAAGGTCGTCGACGGCACCAACACCAAGCTCGAACTGGAGGCCTATCTGCAGGCAATTTTCGCCGCATTCGGCCGGCTGCTGGGCAAGGTGCATGAGGAAAGCTACGCCCTCGTGCATGAAGTGCCTGCGGCCGCCTACGGCTTTGGCGGCAAGACGCAGGAATTCCGCTTCATCAGCGGAAGGATGAAAGCGGCGTAGCTGCGATAGGCAGCCGAGCCAAGTGATGACAGGAGAGAAGGAAAAATGGAGCCGCATTGACGTTGATCCAACTTCGGCTAGGTTCTCACCCGAAGCGGCCAGTGAAGAGCCGCGACGTGAGATCGTTGGGAGATGCGGCGATGATCCTGACACTGGCGCTGCTTGCGGGTCTTGTCGCGGCCTGGCTGCTGATCGGCGTGGTGGAGAAGTTCCGCCTCGGCCTGCGTTTGAGCCAGGCGCTGCTCTACGTGCCGTTCAAGCTCGCCTACCGGATCAGCGACGAGCGCATCAAGATTGCCCGCAGGTCGGCGGCCCCCGTCATCTACGTCATTTGGCATCAGTCACGCATCGAGCCGGCGCTGATGCTGTCGCTGCTGCCGGAGGACACGCTGCACATCCTCGATCAGGCTTCGGCCGGATCGCCGTGGCTGGAGCCGTGGCGCGAGCTCGGCCGCACCATCGCCTTCAACGCCGAGCATGTCTTCGTCAGCCGCAGATTGGTGCGGGTGCTGAAGGGCAAGGGCCGGCTCGCCGTTTACCTGCCGGATGCAGTCGAGCCCGACGTCAAGTCGTTTCGGTTGTTTCGCGCGATCACCCGTATCGCCATGCAGGCCGACGCCCGCATCGTGCCGGTCTTTGTTGCCGGCGCACGCAGCCTGCCGGCTTCGCTGACGCCGGCGGACAAGGCGCCGCGCCATTGGTTTCCGCAGCTGTCGATCAGCGCGCTGGAGCCGATGACCATCGCCGAGCTGGTGGCGCGGAACCCAGATCAGGCCTCCAACACCAATGCGCTGTTTGACCGCTTCGCCGAGGCCAGGCTTTTCGGCAGCGATCTCGATCGCGGCCTGTTTCTCGCCATGCGCGATGCCGCCGACCGTGTTGGCGCTTCGCACCCAATTATCGAGGACGTCATTGGCGGTGCGCTGAGCTACCGGAAAATGTTCATCGGCGCCAGGGTTTTGGGCCGCCGCTTCGAGGCAATAACAGCGCCGGGCGAAGCGGTTGGGCTGCTCCTGCCCAACGCCAATGGCGTCGTGCTGTCGTTCGTCGGACTTTTGTCGGCTGCGCGGGTGGCAGCGATGATCAACTATACCGCCGGCCCGGCGAGCGTCACCGCCGCCATTCGCACGGCGGTGATCCGGACCGTGGTCTCCTCACGCGCCTTTGTCGAAAAGGCCAACCTCGTCGACATCGTCGAGGCGGTGGAAAAGGGCGGGGCGAAACTGCTGTGGCTGGAGGATGTTCGCGCAAGTGTGACCGTCCTGGACAAGGCCGCAGCCGCGTTGCTGTGGCGCCGGCCGTTGCAGCGCCAGGATGCGGCCAAGCCGGCGGTGATCCTGTTCACCTCCGGCTCGGAAGGCACGCCCAAGGCCGTGGTGCTGTCGCACCGGAACCTTCTTGCCAATGCGATGCAGGCGGAAGCCCGCATCACTATCTCGCCGGCCGACATTCTGCTCAACGTGCTACCGGTGTTCCACTCGTTCGGGTTGACCGGCGGCACCATCCTGCCGCTGGTCACCGGAGTAAAGCTGTTCCTCTACCCCTCACCGCTCCACTACAAGCTTATTCCGGAGGTGGCGCGCAAGGTCCGGCCGACGGTGATGTTCGGCACCGACACGTTCCTCGCCAACTATGCCCGCACCGCCAAGGACGGCGATTTTTCCAGCCTGCGCTTCGTCGTGGCCGGTGCCGAAGCGGTAAAGCCGGAGACGCGCCGGGTTTATCGCGAACGCTTCCAGGCCGAGATCATCGAAGGCTTTGGCTTGACCGAGGCCGCACCGGTGGTTGCCGTCAACACAGCCATCCACGGCCGCGACGGCACGGTCGGGCGGCTGCTGCCGGCCATGCGCATGAAACTCGAACCGGTCGAAGGCATCAGCGACGGCGGCCGGCTGTGGCTCGACGGGCCGAACCTGATGATGGGCTACATGACTGGCGACCGGCCTGGCGAGCTGCAGCCGCTCGAAGGCTGGCACGACACCGGCGATATCGTTTCCGTCGATCGCGAAGGCTTCATCACCATTCGCGGCCGCGCCAAGCGCTTCGCCAAGATAGCCGGCGAGATGGTATCGCTTGGTGCGGTCGAGATGCTGGTGCAGTCGCTGTGGCCGGAAGAGCATCACGCCGTGGTGGCGGTGCCGGACAAGCGGCGCGGCGAGCGCCTCGTTCTCGTCACCACCGCCGACAATGCCGATCCCGACGAATTGCGCGAATTCGGCAAAAAAGCCGGCGCGGCCGAACTGATGGTGCCGAACGACATCGTCAAGGTCGAGGAGATCCCTGTACTGGGCTCCGGCAAGACCGACTATGTCTCGACTAGAAAGCTGGCACTCGAGAGACTGGGACTGAGCGCAGCCGCCTGAGGTTTGCTGTCGAGAGCTCTAAAGCGCGTCGCGTTCGACCTACCTTGTGCGACGCGCTTTAGATTCTTGCTTTTATGCATGCCGTTATCGCAAAACCGCTGCACACTTTTGCGCGACATGCATTAGAAGACCACCACCGACAACAGCAGAATGGCGCCGACGGCCATCATCAGCAGGCCCGGCCAGTTCTGCGACAGGCCGAGAAAACGGAGCCCGCGCCGCCGCGGCTCCAAGGTTGGACCTGGTGTTGCGAGATTAGGCGTCGCGCTATCCGGCGCGGTGGACACAGCGGTCGGCTCACTGAGCCGCCCGCGCATGATGGCTGCTACCGCCATATAGACAAGGCCGGCGACAGTCAGTAACACGCCAATGAGGATGACAGCCATTTCTCCTCGTTTTCCGATGGTTCTGCCGATGCGGCAGCTTGCGCGACGCTGACGACATATCACGAGCAGCCGCTCAAACGGATCTACCGACACAAACGGTCAGGCGCCCAGCAAGTTCCGAAAACGCGGCGATGCCCTCCACAGCGCCGCGTCCGCTGCGAGCCGCTCCCTGATCTAAACTGGTGACCCTTTTCGTGCACTGCCAGGCGCAGGAGGAATTGGCACCAAATCTGTCAGCCAATGTCCGAGGACGGCACCTTCTCGCCTTCGCGCTTGGCGCGTCTCGAATAGGCGCGCACGCTGAACGGCAAGAAGAGCAGATAGCCGGCAACCGAGGCCGTCAGCGTGTACCAGGGATAGGTCATCAAAAGCAGGACGTAGAGGACGACTGCGAGGATGATCGGCAGCACCCTGTCGCCCGGTATCCTGACGCTCTTGCCGGAATAGACGGGCAGTCTGCTGACCAGCAGGAACGCCACCAATATTGTAAAGCCGGTGGCAATGAAGGCTGCCAGGCGGCTGGGTTCAAGGCCAAGCCTGAGGAAGAACAGATAGAGCGGCAGCATCACCAGCACCGCACCCGCCGGCGCCGGCACGCCAACGAAATATTCGGTCTGCCACTGCGGACGATCGAGCTCTTCGTCGAGCACGTTGAAGCGGGCAAGCCTCATCCCACAGGCGATGGTGAACAGCAGCGCCGCGATCCAGCCCGGCGAACCTGCCCTGTCGAGCAGAAAGGCATAGAGCACCAGCGCCGGTGCCACGCCGAAATTGACGATATCGGCCAGCGAATCCATCTGGGCGCCGAATTTGGAAGTCGCCTTCAGCATTCGCGCCAGACGGCCGTCGATACCATCGAGGAAGGCGGCGAGCAGCACCATCACCACCGCCGGCTCGAAGCGGCCCTCGAAGCCGAAGCGGATGCCGGACAGGCCGGCGCAGATGGCGAGCACGGTGACCAGATTGGGCAGCACCATGCGCATCGGGATTTCGCGAATGCGCGGGCCACCGCCGCCATGCGCCTCGAATTTCTTGAACGGCGGCGCCACCGGTCAGGAGACCCGCACGAGCGGCGTTGCGGCAACGCCGCCGAATTCCGCCAGCACCGTCTCACCGCCAACCGCGGTCTGGCCGACGGCGACACGCGGCGTCGCGGTCGAGGGCAGGAATACGTCGACGCGCGAGCCAAAGCGGATCAGCCCGAAGCGCTCGCCGGTGCCGATGGCGCCGCCGGGCTCGGCCCAGCAGACGATGCGCCGCGCCACCAGGCCGGCAATCTGCACCGCGGCGACTGTTCCATTGGGGCTTTCGATGACCAGCCCGTTGCGCTCGTTCTCGGTGCTTGCCTTGTCGAGTTCGGCGTTGAGGAATTTTCCTGGCCGATGCTCGATCCTGGAAATGCGGCCACGCACCGGGGAGCGGTTAACGTGGCAGGAAAAGACGTTCATGAATACCGAGATGCGGGTCATTTCGCCGCCGCCGAGGCCAAGCTCGCGCGGCGGCACGGCCGGGCCAACCGCCGAGACGATGCCGTCGGCCGGGCTGACAACCAGCCGGTCGTCGATCGGCGTGACACGCTCGGGATCGCGGAAGAAATAAGCGCACCAGGCGGTCAGGATGAAACCGATCCAGAACAGGGTCGAGGAGAAATAGCCAAGAAAAAGCGTCGCCGCGCCGAACGCGGCGATAAAGGGATAACCCTCGCGATGGATCGGAACGAACGCATTCTTGATCGTGTCAACGAGGCTCATGGGATCAGGGCAACCTTGGTTCCAAGTCCGGCCTCAATAGCGGAAACACCCCGCGGTCGCAACGCGACAATGGGAGCGGTCTCCGGCCCCAGTGCCGTAGCCGTGGAGTAGGCTTAGGCAGAATGTGCAGCAGCGGCTCAGCCCGCAGCGGCAGAGCGGGCAAAATGCTCCTCAAGCTCAGACATCCCGGCCTCCGCCAGCTTTGCGCCGTCCTTGCCGCGCAACAATGCACTTCCGTTAGGAGACGATTGGATAAAGAAAGCATTGCCGCCAGCAATCACCACCCAGTTCAAGACCGCTCCTTCATCTTTCGGCACTACCGAATTTGCGGAGACGATGGCGTCGGTCGGATCAAATCCTGCTTTGCGCAGCAAAAGGTCAATGGCGACCGGGGCGTGGTATTCCTCTGCCAGATTGACGACAGTGGTGATCTCCGATGCCTCTACACGGGCAAGCCTGGTGCCGATACGTGGTGCGTTAGCTCCAAACGGGTTCTCACCTATGCGTACGACGGGCGGATCCTCCGGCGCGATATGTTCATAGATAGCAGCGTACGCGTCCGTAACGACACACAGCCTAGGCTCCTTCGCGCTGGTGCGGAGTTGGTAAGTCATCTGCTGCTCGCCCTCGACATTCAGCACCCTCGCCATGCCGAACGCCAGCTTGACTTCCGGTGGCGAGAGCTTGGCGCAGGCAAGGGCGGCACCCACAGCGCGCCAGCCGATCATCTGGCGCGCCAGCTTTGCAACCGACCGATGAAGAAGCCTGCCGGCGCGCTGGGGATTGGTCATCGCCAACTGATGTATGACATCGTCGTAGTCATCATCAGCGACAATTTTCAGATCAGGCCATGAGGCGATCCAACGTGCCATCAGGCCCTGCATCGGCTCAGCCTCGTCGGCATCGTAGAAAACATCATCAAGCGTATCGAGAAAGTCCTCGCGGCCGCCCTCGAAGCCGGTCTGTCCTGCAGCTTCATCAGGATGCTCGGCGACCCAAACGGACATCTTTTCCAGAGTTGCCAACTGCCCCTTCGCGCCGATGGCGGCGAGGCCGGCACGGGCGCTGGCGATGATGGCTTGGATTTCCTGGCCTGCATTATAGATGAATTGGCTGTGACCGCCATTTTTCACCTCGGCCGAATACAAGTCCGCGTGATAGACCTGCATCGCCTTTGGGCTGATTTCCGGATGACGGTAGAGCCCTTCAGAAACCATAGTTTGTGTGAACCTCTCGACTGCAAAGACGAGATCGAAGGGCTCGTCCATTGCGACTTCCACGGCCGAGCGACGCACCACAACGAGCAGCGGCAGGCTGACTTCCGACGGACTGCAGAAGGCGGCGCCGGCTGCCCGGGCGTCTTCTTAGGCTTGCGCGAAAAAAATCCAAACATCCAAATGCTTTCGTGAATCGCACAAGCAACAGCTGGCGGATTATTGACGGCAGACGATGTCATCTGCCGAGAAAGTAGAAAGGCATTCAAGCTGATCTGATTTTGTCGACGCCTTCCAAGGCGCAGCGCGAGGAAGATACGCCAACCACCAAGAAAATCCTGAAGGACATGTCGGAACATGGCTCCGTCGCCCGTCCTTGGTAGGACAGCGCTTCGCGGCGGCTCCAAAAAGAGCAGCGAGGCACTAAATGTCGTGCAACAAGGGAGCCAGTCGTGCCACCGTCAAAACCAGCATCGAAGACAGCGCACATCGTCATGAACGGCTTGGCCTTCGGCGAGTCGCCGCGCTGGCACGATGGCCGGCTGTGGTTCTGCAACTGGGGCACAGGCCAGATCATCGCCGTTGACGCTCTGGGCAACAGCGAGATCGTGCTCACCGTGCCGGCCACCCTGCCCTATTCCATCGACTGGCTTCTGGACGGGCGGCTGCTTGTCGTCTCCGGCCGCGAAGGGCTGGTCCTTAGGCAGGAGGCAGACGGAACATTGGTCACCCATGCCGATCTGAGACAATTATCAAAGGGCCCGTGGAACGAGATCGTCGTCGATGGACGCGGCAACATCTATGTCAATGGCGGTGGGCCTGCTCCGGCTCCCGGCCAGCATTTCGGCCCCGGCACCATCGTGCTGGTTGCACCTGACGGCTCGGTTCAGCTGGTGGCTGAGAACCTCGCCTTCGCCAATGGCATGGTAGTGACGCCTGACAACAAGACACTGATCGTTGCCGAGTCCCACGCCAACCGGCTGACCGCCTTCGACATCGCTGCCGATGGTGGCCTTTCCAACCGGAGGGTCTGGGCCAATCTCGGAAACGGTTTTCCCGACGGCATCTGCCTCGATGCCGAAGGTGCGGCGTGGTACGCCGATGTTCCGAACCGGCATTGCGTGCGGGTGCGCGAGGGCAGCGCGATGCGCGAAAGCGTCGACGTCGATCGCGGCTGCTTTGCCTGCATGCTCGGCGGCAGCGAGGGAAAAACGCTGTTCATCGTGGCCGCCGAATGGCGCGGCTTCGAACATATGATCAGCGATGCCCGTACCGGTCAGGTGCTCAGCATCGAGGCTACCGCGCCGGGCGCGGGCTGGCCGTAGAAGAGCTTACACCCCGGGAATCCGCTGATAGTTGGCGATATCGGCCTTGACGCCAAGTCGCGCAATGGTCTCCTGAGGATTGAAGCCGATGCGCTCATGCGCAGCCTTGATGATCGGCACGACCTTGTCGACAGCGGCCTGCCCTTCCCATTCGACAATGGTCACGAGGTTGAACTCGCCCGGCCCCGAGAATTGCTCAAGCAGGAAATCCTGGACGAACCCTTGCTGCTGGCGCAGCAATTCATGCGTCATCCGGACCTTGGCAAGAATCTCCTCGCGGGCGTTGGCCGGAACGACAAACTTGTCCACCCGGAATACGCTGCCGCCACTAACTGCCTGATTTATCCCATTCATATCGATTGTCTCCGTTTTTTGAACCACGCATGTTGCTGCGATCCAAAACGGCCTACGATCTCAACTTAAGTTGAGGTCAAGCACGAATTTTCAGCTCACCTCCGAGGTGCGGCGGCGGACGACGACGCCGAACTCATCGCTTTCGCGGGCAATGCGCAGCCGCTCCTCGGCCTCGCTTGCCTCGCGCTGGCGGTCCCACATCGATGCATAAAGGCCGCGCTTGGCCATCAAGGCGGCATGGGTGCCGCGTTCGGCGATCTGGCCGTCCTGCAGGACGATGATCTCGTCGGCCGAAATCACTGTAGACAGCCGATGGGCGATGACGAGGGTGGTGCGGCCCTGGCTGACCAGGTCGAGTGCCGCCTGGATCTCCTGCTCGGTGTGGCTGTCCAGCGCCGAGGTCGCCTCGTCGAGCATCAGGATCGGCGGTGCCTTCAAGATGGTGCGGGCAATCGCCACCCGCTGCTTCTCGCCGCCGGACAGTTTCAACCCGCGCTCGCCGACCATTGAGCGATAGCCGTCGGGCAGCCGCTCGATGAACGGTCCGATCTGGGCCAGTTCTGCCGCCTTGCGCACATCCTCCTCGCTGGCGCCGATGCGGCCGTAGCGGATGTTGTAGGCGATGGTGTCGTTAAACAGCACCGTGTCCTGCGGCACCATGCCGATGGCGGCGCGCAAGCTCTCCTGCTTGACGTCGCGAATGTCCTGGCCGTCGATCAGAATCTTGCCGCGCTGAATGTCGTAGAAACGAAACAAAAGCCGCGAAATGGTCGACTTTCCGGCTCCGGAGGGGCCGACGATGGCCACCGTCTTGCCGGCCGGCACCTCGAAGCTGATGCCCTTCAGAATCTTGCGGTTGGGGTCGTAGGAAAAATGCACGTCACGGAACTCGACCTTGCCGGCTTCAACGACCAGTGGCTTGGCGCCCGGCCGATCGACGATCTCGCGCTTGACGTCGAGCAGATCGAACATGTTTTCGATATCGGTCAGGCCCTGGCGAATTTCGCGGTAGATCATGCCAATGAAATTGAGCGGCACAGAAAGTTGCATGAGCATGGCGTTGACGAAGACGAAATCGCCGACGCTCTGTGTGCCTGCCTTCACCTCGAGCGCCGACAGCACCATGACGACGGTCATGCCGATGCCGAAGATGACGCCTTGGCCGAAGTTCAGCCAGCCAAGCGAGGTCCACGTCCTGGTCGCCGCCACCTCATAGCGCGCCGTGGAACGGTCGAAGCGCTCGGCCTCCATGGCTTCGTTGTTGAAATATTTGACTGTTTCGTAGTTGAGCAGCGAATCGATCGCCTTCGTGCTGGCTTCATTGTCGCTGTCGTTCATCTCGCGGCGGATCGAAATACGCCAATCGCTCGCCCTGACGGTGAACCAGACATAGAGCCATACCGTGACCGCGATCACCAAGACGTATAGCCAGCCATAGGTGACGGCGAAGATGCCGGCGGTGAGCGCGAATTCGACGATTGTCGGCGCCGTGGCCAGCATGGTGAAGCGGACGATCGTCTCGATGCCCTTGGTGCCGCGCTCGATGACGCGCGACAGTCCGCCGGTGCGCCGTTCGAGGTGGAAGCGCAGCGACAGTTCGTGCATGTGCACGAAGGTGCGGAAGGCGAGCCGGCGCACCGCATGCTGGCCGACCCGTGCAAACAGGGCGTCGCGCAACTGGTTGAAGCCGAGCTGCACCAGCCGCACGGCATTGTAGGCGACGACCAGCATGACCGGCGCCAGCAGGAAGGCCGGCAGCGGCGGCGGCGATTTGCTATCGCCGGCCAGCGCGTCCGTCGCCCATTTGAAGAAATAGGGCCCGGCTACCAGGGTCAGCTTGGCGACAACCAGCAGTACGGTTGCCCACACCACGCGCGCCCTCAGATCGGCGCGGTCGGCCGGCCACATATACGGCCAGAGATTGCGCAACGTTCTGAAGGTCGAGCCGGAATCGGCGGAAACGGTTTTCTCGGCCATTCTTGTTTACCTTTTATATCTTAGCGGCCGGAGCAGCAGGAATCGACCAGCGCGGCTAACGATGCGGAAACATCGGCGAGCGCGGCACGGTCGAGTTCATAGCGCGAGCGCTGGCGGTCAGGCTCGAAGCGGATCAGCCCGGCCTCGACCAGTATCTTCAAATGCTGGGAAACGGTGGACTGCGCCAGGTCGAGATGCTCGACGACCTCGCGGCAGCAGCAGGAACGGTTGGCGGAAAGGTGTTTGAGAATGTCGATCCGCGCTGGATGCGAAAGGGCCGCGAGCCGGACAGCGACGGCGCGGCTATCCGGCGTACAGTTGGCCGGCGTGCAGTTGGCCGGCGCGTGTTCATCTGCTGCGCGGCGTCGGTCCGTTACGAGGGGGGATTCGGTCATCGTCCATCGGCGATAAACGATGACTGGCCCTGCTGCAAGCTATCCTGATGGGCAGAACGCTACTCGGCCTTGGCTGGCGCCGTCGTCATCTGGTCACCCATTGCCTTGAGATCGGCGGACTCGCCTTCCTTCGATTTCTGCGGCACCTTGAACACCTGCCCCGGCCAGATGCGGTTCGGATTGCTGATCTGGTCCTGGTTGGCGAGATAGATGGTCGAGTAGCGCATGCCCTGGCCATAGACCCGCCGCGAAATCCGCCACAGCGTGTCATGGCGGCGGATAATGACTGCGCCATCGGCATGTTCGAGCTTTGGAGCCACCGTCTCGGGAGTTTCGCCCGAAGGCGTTGTGGCGGCCATTTCGGCCGGGGCCTCGGTGGCAGGAGTGGGCGCAGTTGCGGGCGTTTCGGCGGCTGTTGCCGGTGTAGCCGGCGCGGCTTTGGTCGCCGGAGCATTCGGCTCGGCTGGTTTTATCTCGGCAGGCTTTGGCTCGGCGGGCGCGACGGCGGCAACCGCCTCGCCCGGCTCGCGTTCGAAC
>NZ_SUEG01000092.1:244-21184 GCF_005063415.1 Mesorhizobium sp. | reverse complement strand
GTTCGGCAAGTGCTGCCACGATAAGCGCGGCCATCAGCAGCCTGAGCAGCGTCAGCCACCAAGGGCTCTGCTGCGGCGTTTCTTCGCGCCTCAACACACGGGCGAGAATCCTGAGCGGCGGAAACACTTCGGTTTGCGGCCTGGGCGGGGTCAGCCGCAGAAGCCACCAGATCACCGGCAGCGCCAGCAGGCCCCACAGCACCATCGGCGCCCCGAAAGAGAGCGGCAGCCAACTCATGCGCGGGCCCTCCCGGCAAAGCTGCCCTCGGCGGTCATCGCCATATGGATGCGCACCAGCGCCTCGGAGGCAAGGCGATCGGTATGATTGACGGTAAAGCTCCAGCCAAGCCGTTTGCACCAGGCGGCCAGTTCCTGGCGGCGGGCGGCATAAAGCAGGCGATATTCCTCGCCCAGCATTTCGGCGCGGCCGGCGGTCAGCTTGTCGCCGGTCTCTGGATCGGTGAATTCGGTGCGCCCGGCATAGGGAAAGCTTTCCTCGGCCGGATCGGCGACCTCGATCAGATGTGCGCGCACGCCGTGGCGGGCGAGCACATCCAGCCAAGCCATGGTGTCCTCGACCGGGTCGAGGAAATCGCTGACGAGGACGATGTCGCAGAAGCGGCGAATGCCGGACAGGTCGGGCTTTGCCGGCAGGTCGGCGGCGTGCATCAGTTGCGCCGCGATGCGCTCGGCGCCATTGCGGGCGGTGAACGGGTCGGTCAGGCCCGGCCAGGCAATGCGCTCGCCGCTGCGCGACAAAAGCTCGGCCATGGCCAGCGCCAGCACCAGGGCGCGCGATTCCTTGGAAACGCTGGCTCCGGTCGATTTGTAGAGCATGGAGGGCGAGGGGTCGGCCCACAGCCACACCGTATGGGCGGCCTCCCATTCACGGTCGCGGACATAGGTGTGGTCGTCGCGAGCGGAACGGCGCCAGTCAATGCGCGAGGAATCGCCTTCGACATAGGGCCGGAACTGCCAGAAATTCTCGCCGATGCCGCGCTTGCGGCGGCCATGCCAGCCGGCAATTACCGTGTTGACGATGCGGCGCGCCTCGACCAGCAGGTCCGGCACCAACGAAGCCCGCAACCGGCCTCTGGCGAGCGCATCGCGCGTCGCTGCCGGTGCATGCGCTTCACCGATGCGCGCCATCAAATCCCTTTCGCGAGCTTCGCCACAACATCGCGAACCGTGGTGCCCTCGGCGCGGGCGGCGAAGGTCAGCGCCATGCGGTGCTGCAGCACCGGCTCGGCCAGCGCGCGGACGTCGTCGACCGACGGCGCCAACCGGCCGTCATAGAGGGCGCGGGCGCGGGCGCACAGCGTCAGCGCCTGACTGGCGCGCGGGCCCGGGCCCCACGCGACGTGCTTGTCGGTATCGGCGTTGCCCTGGCCGGGACGGGCCGAGCGCACCAGCTTCAGGATCGCCTCGACGACGCTTTCCGGCACCGGCATGCGGCGGATGAGCGTCTGGATGTCCTTCAGCCGCGCCGGCTGCAGCACGTTTTCAGCCTTGGCATCCTCGATACCGGTGGTTTCCAGCAGGATGCGGCGCTCCGCCTCGATCTCGGGGTAGAGGATGTCGACCTGCATCAGGAAGCGGTCGAGCTGCGCTTCCGGCAGCGGATAGGTGCCTTCCTGCTCCAGCGGGTTCTGCGTCGCCAGAACGTGGAACGGTGACGGCAAGTCATGGCGCACGCCGGCAATGGTGACGTGGTATTCCTGCATCGACTGCAGCAGCGCCGACTGGGTACGCGGCGAGGCGCGGTTGATCTCGTCGGCCATCAGCAGTTGCGCAAAGATCGGCCCGGAAATGAAGCGGAACGAACGCTTGCCGAATTCATCCTGCTCCATCACCTCTGAGCCGAGAATGTCGGATGGCATCAGGTCGGGCGTGAACTGGATGCGGCGCGAATCGAGGCCGAGCACGATGCCCAGGGTTTCGACCAGCTTGGTCTTGGCAAGGCCGGGCACGCCGACCAGCAGTGCATGGCCGCCGGCCAGCAATGCGACGAGCGTGCGCTCGACGACGCTTTCCTGGCCGAAAATGACCCGGCCGACGCCGTCGCGGACCCTCGAAATGTCGGCCAGCGCCTTCTCGGCCTGCGCCACCATGTCTTTTTCGCTGATCGGGCTTTCCTTGATCATAACGCTCATGCAGCATCGATCCTTCTGGTTGGAAATACCGCTTGGCACCTTGGGTGCCGCAGAATGCCGCGATTCGGCCTCGCATGCGCCTGCAATGAACTTAAATCACAGACTTAGGCTGACAAGCGGAACAACAGTGACTATTTCGTGACCATGACAGAAGCCGCCGACCATCGTGAAGAGAGCCTGACGGCCGCGACCGAGGCGCGCGGGCTGGAAGCGCTGGTCTCGCGCGCGACGCGCGCCGGCAAGGGGCAGGCGCCGGTGGAACGCTGGAATCCGGCATTTTGCGGCGATCTCGACATGGAAATCAAGCAGGACGGCACCTGGTTCTATCTGGGAACACCGATTGGCCGGATGCCGCTGGTGCAGCTTTTTTCCTCGGTGCTGCGCAAGGACGAGGACGGTAGGACCTACCTGGTGACGCCGGTGGAAAAGGTCGGGATCCGCGTCGCCGACGCGCCCTTCATTGCCGTCGAGATGGACGTGTCGGGCGCCGGCGACGGACAAATCATCACTTTTCGCACCAATGTCGGCGACGTGGTCGAGGCTGGGGCGGCGCACCCGCTGCGCTTCGTCGATGAGGACGAGACAGGTGGCCTGAAGCCCTACGTGCTGGTGCGCGGGCGGCTGGAGGCGCTGGTGGCACGGCCGGTGATGTACGAGCTGGTCGAGCACGGCGAAGAGATCGACGTCGGTGGCAAGACGATGTTTGCCGTCCGTTCCAAAGGCGAGGTCTATCCCATCATGCCGGCTGAGAAACTGAAACGGCTGAGCGCATGATGGACCGCCTATGATGGATCAGGTGACGCCGCTGCCGTTTTCCGCTGCCGGGTTTCGCCAGCGCGTCGCGGCGCAGCCGCTGGCGCATGCCGGCGACGATTTTGGCGACCACCGCTTCAATCCGGGCCATCCCAGGCTGAAGCTGGCCAACGCGCTGCGCGATGCCGCCGTGCTGATCCCGGTGGTCGATCATGGCCATGAAGCCACGGTCCTTTTGACCAGGCGGGCGGAAAAGCTGCGCAACCATTCGGGGCAGGTGGCTTTCCCCGGCGGAACCATCGATCCAACCGATGCGAGCCCGGAAGCGGCGGCGTTGCGCGAGACGTTCGAAGAGATCGGTCTCGATAGGGATTACATCGAGATCATCGGCCGTCTGCCGGACTACGTCTCCGGCAGCGGCTATCGCATCGCCCCGGTGCTCGGGATTGTGCGGCCCGGTTTCAGCCTGACGCTGAATTCCGACGAGGTCGATACCGTCTTCGAGGTGCCGCTGGGCTTTCTGATGGAGCCCGCCAACCACACCAGAGACAGTCGCATGTGGAACGACCTCGAATGGTTCTTTTACGAGATGCCCTATGGCGGCCAGCGCATCTGGGGCGTCACCGCGGGCATCATCCGCACCCTCTATGAAAGGCTCTATTCGTGAGCAATCCGGTGTCGATTGCTGGCAAGGCCGGCTGGCTCGGCGAACCCCACCTGCAGCGCCTGCTCGCCGCGCTCACCGACGGCGGCGAGGAGGCGCGTGTCGCCGGCGGTGCGGTGCGCAATGCGCTTATCGGCCAACCGGTTGCCGACATCGACATCGCCACCACCACAGTGCCCGAGGAAACCATCCGGCGCGCCGAGGCGGCAGGCTTCAAGACGGTACCGACCGGCATTGAGCATGGCACAGTCACCGCGGTCGCCCACGGCAAGGCCTATGAGGTCACCACGCTGCGTGCCGATATCGAAACCGACGGCCGGCGCGCCAAAGTGTCGTTCGGCCGCGACTGGAAAGCCGACGCTGAGCGGCGCGATTTCACCATCAATGCACTCTATGCCGAAGCCGATGGAACGGTCGTCGATCTGGTCGGCGGTATCGCCGATATCGAAGCGCGGCGGCTGCGCTTCATCGGCGATCCGGAAGCGCGTATCCGCGAGGATTATCTGCGCATCCTGCGTTTCTTCCGTTTCTTCGCCTGGTATGGCGACGGCAGGCCGGATGCCGAAGGATTGAAGGCTTCCGCCCGGCTGAAGCAGGGGCTCGACCAGCTCTCGGTCGAGCGTGTCTGGTGGGAATTGAAGAAATTGCTGTCAGCGCCAGATCCGTCGCGGGCGCTGCTGTGGATGCGCCAGGCCGGCGTTCTGACCGCCGTTTTGCCGGAAAGCGAGAAATGGGGCATCGATGCGATCCATGGGCTGATCAAGACCGAGAAGGATCTGGCCTGGGCGCCGGACCCGCTGCTCAGGCTGGAAGCCATCGTGCCGCCGGATGCCGCGCGCATGAAAACGCTTGCCGAGAGATTGAGGCTTTCCGTGAGCGAGGCAAGCCGCCTGCGGCATTGGGCGATCACGGCTGCCGTCGATCCGAAAACGACCGAAGGAGAGTTGGCGAAAAGGCTTTATTTTGGCGACCGCCAAGGCTTTGTCGATCGGTTGCGGCTGTCGCTCGCTTCCGCTCGTGCTCGCGCGGTCGAAGACAATGACGCACTGCTCGAAGCCGGCGGCTTCTCGCGCTTGCTTGCCTTCGCCGCAAAATGGCAAAACCCTGTTTTTCCGGTCAAGGGCGCCGATCTGACGACACTTGGCGCATCACCGGGGCCGAAGCTTGGTGCAACGTTGAAGAATCTCGAAAAGGAATGGGTCGAGTCCGGTTTTGCGCTTGATCGCGGCGCGCTGCTCAAGCGCGCCGCAGAGGCACTCGAATCCTAACCGTCACGCTGCGTCGCGAGCCTTTTCGATGCGCGAGCGGATCGCCTCGATCATCGTCTCGCGGATCACCGTCTCGCCATGCGTCTCGCGCAGATGCTCGACGGCACGGCGCATGACCTCAGCCTCCTCCTCGGCGCGTGTGTGCCACTCGCAGCCGGGTACGAGCGACCCGCAATGGAATTCCTTCATTTGGCTTCTCCTCATCTCCTCCTTGGAGCGCCGCAGCGCACTGACACGGAAGCTCCAGACCTTTGATTGCGCGATCCGGAAACCGGGTCCGGTATCCGGCTACACGCTGGCCAGCTAAGCATAACACGATCGAACGGTTTTGGTTGCCCTACGCCGCGCGTGCAAGCCGACACGCGGCCCTCTAGTGATCAGGGTGCGAAAAAGGCGGAGCATCGCTGCTCCGCCCTCTTACGCTACCCAGGACGCAAGACCTCGTCTTGCTTCAGCGGGCAGGCATCAGTTCACGATCTTGACTGCCTCGGCAATTTTGTCCTTGCCGCTCATATCCCACGTGACGCGAACCTTTTCGCCGACCTTCAGGCCAGGATCCTTGAAGGTCTGGGGCAACGTAAAGGTGGCTCCGTTATCCAGAACCAGGCTCATCGCCGTTCCATCAAAGCTTTTGATCGTGCCGGTGGTGTGCTTGACCGCAGCGAATGCGGCAGTACCAGAGGCGAGAACGGCAGCGGCGGCTGCAGTCATAATAAGCTTGCGCATGGCATGCTCTCCTGGAAAATGCGGGCACCCCGCTTGGGAAAGGTGCCCCATTCAATCATGGGCCGTCCGGTCACGTCGGGTCGCGGCGCTCGGGAGTAAAGAACCGCCGGCGTTTCCCGGCCCGACGCGACAAATAGCCCAATCTTTTCAATAGAATATTAGACGAAAAAGATATTTTCTGGCGCGCGTTGCGCCACATTCGCCGTCAAATTCTGGGGATTTGGACCCGATTGCGGCTCACGTTGCGCTCACCGAGATTTTACGGCCATTTCACCTCAGGCGGCAGGCTGGACAGGATCGACGCGACATTGCCGCCGGTCTTCAGCCCGAAGATGGTGCCGCGATCGTGAAGCAAGTTGAATTCGACATAGCGGCCGCGACGGATGAGCTGCTCGTCACGGTCGCCATCGGTCCAGTTATCATTGAAGTTGGCGCGCACTAGATGTCCGTAGACGACGAGAAAAGATCGCCCAACGTCCTGGACGAAGTTGAAATCGGCGTCCCAGCCGCCTTTGTCCTCGCCCGAATGCAGCCAGTCGAAGAAGATACCGCCGGTGCCGCGTGGCTCGTCGCGGTGCGGCAGATAGAAGTACTCGTCGCACCAAGCCTTGAATTTCGCGTAGTCGGCGATCGCCGCGCTCTTCTCGCAGGCAAATTGCATCGCCCTGTGGAAGGCGATCGTGTCGGGGTCGTCCTGGCTGCGGCGGCGGTCGAGCACCGGTGTCAGGTCGGCGCCGCCCCCGAACCACTGGCGCGAGGTGACGACCATGCGCGTGTTCATATGCACGGCCGGCACGTTGGGGTTCCACGGATGGGCGATCAGCGAAATGCCGCTCGCCCAGAAGGACGGGTCCTCTTCGGCGCCCGGCATCTGCTTCCTGAATTCGGGCGAGAACTCGCCATGGACGGTCGAGGTGTGGACGCCGACCTTCTCGAAGACGCGGCCGTGCATCATCGACATGATGCCGCCGCCGCCCTTGCCGGCATCGCGTTGCCACGGCGTCTTTTCGAAGCGACCGGGCGACCAGCTGGCCTGCGGCCCCTGCAGGTCCTGCTCGATCTGCTCGAAGCTGGCGCAGATGCGCTCGCGCAACGTCTCGAACCACAGCCGTGCCTTCATCTTCTTCTGTTCGATGTCGGCTGGCAGCCCCGCCGGTATCTCGGGTCGTTGCAAATCCTGTCTCCGGTTGCGGGGCGTACCCCGACAAATGACTCGTCTTTTCCGGCCGCGATCCCTAATCTCTTAGGTGCAAGGGTCAAGTGTGAATGGAGTTCTTTCGTGCGCACCCCGGCAAGACCGCCGCTGGATGGCCTGAAGAAGAGGCTCGACCGTTCACGCGCCGAGAACGCGCGCATGCCGCGCGACGGATTTCTGCGCGAGACCTTCGTGCTGCCGCGCTCCGACGCTCGTCTCAAGGCGAAGGAATGGTTCGAGCGCTTTCCCAAGCAGGCCTATTGGACCGAGATCGAGAGCTGGTTCGAGCGGCCGGGCGACGTCATCGAATTCACCATCAGGCGGCTGCCGGCGGCGGATTAACGCTCGATCAGCAAACGTCTCGCTCCCGGCCCCCGGGTGCTCAGCCGGTCGCCCTTGTTCCTCAGCGGGCATTTGTCGATCGACATGCAGCCGCAGCCGATGCAGTCGGTCAGCCCATCGCGCAGCTTCTTGAGCTGACTAATCTTCTGGTCGAGCTCGTCGCGCCAAGCCGTCGAAAGCAGGTTCCAATCCTCGCGCGTCGGCGTTCGGCCTTCGGGCAATGATCGAAGTGCGGCGCCGATCTCGGCCAGCGAAATGCCGACCTCCTGCGCTACCTTGATGATCGCCACACGTCGCAGCACGTCGCGGCCGTAACGCCGTTGGTTGCCTGATGTGCGGTGGCTGCGGATCAGCCCGCGTGCTTCGTAGAAATGCAGCGCCGACACCGCCACGCCGCTGCGCGTGGCCACCTGGCCGACTGTTAATTCCGTTGCCGCAGCCATCTCCGATTTTCCGCTTGACCTCAAGTTAAGTTGAGCTTGTAGCGAAGAAGCCTCGAAGATGCAAACGGCAGGAGAAGGCGATGTGCCTCTGGATGAGAATGACCGGAGAGGACGCAGTGTTGCGTGAGGACGACGCCTTGATCGCTGCGGCCGGCGATCACGTACACATCCTAGCGGAGCTGCCGGATCGCCTCGGCCGCCACCATCGCAACGGAAAGCGCGACGTTGATGCTGCGCGCGCCGGGCTGCATCGGGATGGTCAGGCGCGCATCCGCCGTCTCGTGGACGGCATCCGGCACGCCTGCGGATTCGCGGCCGAACAGGAGAATGTCATCGGTGGCGAAGACGAAATCCGTGTAGGCGACAGCGGCTTTGGTCGACAGCAGCACCAGCCGCCGCTTGCCAAGTTTGCGCCAGTCCTCGAAGGCGTGCCAGTCGACATGCCGGGTGAGCGCCGCCATTTCGAGGTAGTCCATTCCGGCCCGTTTCAGCGCCCGGTCACTGAGCGGGAAGCCCGCCGGTTCGACGATGTCGACGCCGAGACCGAGGCAAGTGGCGAAGCGCAGGATTGTCCCGGTGTTGCCGGCGATATCAGGCTGGTAGAGCGCGATGCGGAGACGGTCGTTCATTTCCGCGTCTTTCTAATAAGTGGCAGATCAGCCACAGAGCTCTCGCGCTTTTGGAAATTCCTAGACTGGCGGGTGGTCATTTTCTGCGAAGTCGGTTATACGCCGGTCATTGTCAACCCGAACCGATGGAGGGGTAATTCATGATGGCCGTGTACATCCACCACCTCTCTCGTGGGCTTACCAGCCCGACGGCGGTTTCGGTACGACGATTCTCCTGACTTTCTAGACTTCAATCGCACCGATTCCCGCCGAAGCCTTTTTCGGCCTTTGAAGGAATCCTGCGATGTTTTTCAAGCTGTGGAAGCGGCTGAACGCCCCACCTGAACACGCTTCGATCGATGCCACCTTTGCCGCGCCGCGCATGCCCGCGGCCTGGGTTGGTTCACCCTTCTACCTGCATCTTCAACTGGAGGACGGACCGATGTTCGATCCCAGTAGAATACCCGGCTCAAGAAGCCTGCACGAGCGCAAGACTGCGACCTGGGCGCTTTTGATCGGCGAGACCTACTCGTCAGCGGTTCACGCCGAGACCCGCCAGCGTCCGCATCGCGGCATGCTGCCGGACGTCGATTTCTCGCGCGCCGTTCCGGACCATAGCCGGCCGTCGCTGGTGCGCCGGATCATCAGGCTGATCCCGGCCTGGTGCAAAAACCGGCGCGAAAATCCGGATCGTCAAAACGCCGTCAGCATCGTCAAACGAGACTGTCGGCGAAAGGCCCGCGACAACCTATATAGCGCGAAGCAGGACCGGCGAGGCGGACGATTCCGTATCGCCGGTCCTTGACGCCATGCGGTCTGGGCACCTCGTCCGTTCCCGTGCCGCGTGAGCGGAACCAATATTGTGAGCATCACTATGTTTAGCTGGTTTGAAAAAAGGCTCGATCCGTTCCCTGCCAAGGAGCCGGTCGAGCCGCCAAGGACACTGATCGCCTTCTGCGTGCATCATACGCGCGGCGCGTGGCCCTACATCGCTCTCGATGCGGTACTGGTGACGGCCATCGCCCTTGCCGAGGTATGGATGTTCGGCTTCATGGGCCGGATCGTCGACTGGCTGTCGGCGCAGAATCGCGAGACGTTCCTGCAGACCGAGAGCTTGAAGCTGGCCGGCATGGCCTTCATCGTGGTTTTCGCGCTGCCGGCGACGGTCTGGTTCCATTCGCTGCTCAACCAGCAGACGCTGATGGGCAACTATCCGATGCGTATCCGCTGGCAGGTGCATCGCTATCTGCTCAAGCAGTCGATGAGCTTCTATCAGGACGAGTTCGCCGGACGCATCGCGACCAAGCTGATGCAGACGGCGCTCGCGGTGCGCGAATGCGTCATCAAGCTCATCGACGTCCTCAATTATATCGTCGTCTATTTTCTTGGCATGCTGTTCATCGTCGGCTCGGCAGACTGGCGGCTGGCTGCGCCGCTTGCCGTCTGGCTTGCCGGCTATGTCCTGCTGTTGCGCTATTTCATCCCGCGGCTGGGCAAGGTCGGCGAGGAGCAGGCCAATGCGCGCTCAACCATGACCGGCCGGGTCGTCGACAGCTACTCCAACATCCAGACGGTCAAGCTGTTCTCGCATGCGCGGCGCGAGACATCCTTCGCCAAGGACGGTATGGCCGGCTTTCTCGACACGGTTTACCGATCGATGCGGTTGGTGACGCAGCTCTACGGCCTGCTCTACGTCCTGAATTCGCTGCTGTTGTTTTCGGTCACCGCAATCTCGCTATGGCTGTGGCTCGGTCAAGCCGTGACGATCGGCGCGGTCGCCCTGGTCATCGGCCTCGTGCTTCGGCTCTGGGGCATGTCGCAATGGATCATGTGGGAGATGTCCACGCTGTTCGAGAATATCGGCACGGTGCAGGACGGCATCGCCTCGATCTCGCTGCCGCGCCTCGTCGAAGACCGGCCTGGCGCCGAGGATATTGCCGTGACCAAGGGGGAGATTCGTTTTGAGGACATCCGCTTCCACTACGGCAAGCAGAAGGGCGTGATCGAAAGCCTGTCGCTGACGGTGAAGCCGGGCGAGAAGGTCGGCATCGTCGGCCGTTCGGGTGCCGGCAAGTCGACGCTGGTCAATCTTCTGTTGCGCTTCTACGACCTCGAAAGCGGCAAGATCCTGATCGACGGCCAGGACATCGCGGCGGTGGCGCAGGACTCGCTGCGCGCCCAGATCGGCATGGTCACGCAAGACACCTCGCTGCTGCATCGCTCGGTACGCGAGAATATCCTCTATGGCCGGCCGGACGCCAGCAACGAGATGCTGATCGAGGCGGCGCGGCGCGCCGAGGCGCTGGATTTCATTGCCGGATTGTCGGATTCGAGCGGTCGTAAGGGTTTCGACGCGCATGTCGGCGATCGCGGCGTCAAATTGTCCGGCGGCCAGCGGCAACGCATTGCCATTGCCCGCGTCATGCTGAAGGACGCGCCGATTCTCATTCTCGACGAGGCGACGTCCGCGCTCGATTCCGAGGCCGAGGCGGCCATCCAGGAGAACCTCTACAAGCTCATGCAAGGCAAGACCGTCATCGCCATTGCCCACCGGCTGTCGACGATCGCAGCCATGGACCGCCTCGTCGTCATGGACAAGGGCCGCGTCATCGAGGAAGGTTCGCATGAGGAACTCGTTGCCAAAGGCGGGCTCTACGCCCAGCTCTGGCAACGCCAGTCGGGCGGCTTCCTGCTCGACGACGGCCCCTCTGCCAACGATGCAGCCGCCAACGATGCACTCGCCAAGGGTGAAGCCGCCGAATGATGACTGCCATCTACCGCTGGTTCGAGAACTGGGTCTATCCATTCCGGGAGCCCGCGGACCTTCGGCCACCTGCCGGCGTCAGGGGTTTCCTCTGGCACTATGTCGGGCAGGCGAAGATCGCCTTCTTCGCCATGCTGGTGATCGGCGGCATCGCGCCGCTGGTAGAAGCCGGATTGTTCTATTTCGTCGGGCGGCTGGTCGACATCCTCGACCAGCTTCCCGGCGAACGCAGCTGGCACGCGCTGTGGACTGCTGCCGGCCCGGAACTTGTCTTCATGATTGCCGTGGTGCTGGTCATCCGCACCATCGTCGTCGGCCTGTCGGCGCTGGTTGACGAGCAGACGATCACGCCGGGTTTCTACAATCTGGTGCGCTGGCAGGCGCATCGCCATGTCTCGCGCCAATCCTACGCCTTCTTCCAGAACGATTTTGCCGGACGTATCGCGACCAAGGTCTGGCAGGCGGGACAGGCGACCGGCGATCTGATGGAAAGCTTCATCGAGGTCGTCTGGTTCATGGTCGTCTATACGGTGACGACGCTGGCGCTGGTCGCCGGGCTCGACCTCCGACTGGCGGTGCTGGTGGTGATCTGGATTACCGCCTTCGGCCTGCTGGCTAGACGCTATGTGCCGGCGATCCGCAAGCATGCCGAAGCCACCGCCGAAGCCGGCTCGATGATCACCGGCCGCATCGTCGATTCCTATTCGAACGTGCAGACGCTGAAGCTGTTCTCGGCCGATGGCGACGACCGCTATATCAGGAACGGCTTCGACATCTATCTCGACGCGCTGCGCCCGTTCACCCGCCGGCTGACCGGCGTGCGCATGGCGCTGACGATGCTGTCGGGCATCATGATCACGGCGATCGCCTGCTTTGCCGTTTATCTCTGGGTCGAGGGCTCGATCACGGTCGGCGCCGTCGCCTTCACGCTGTCGTTGGTGTTGCGGCTGAACATGCTGCTCGGTCGACTGATGATGCAGCTCAACAGCATATTGCGGAACCTCGGCGTGCTGGAAAACTCCAAGGCGCTGATCTCGCAGCCGCTCGGCCTGACCGATGCACCGGACGCGAAAGAGCTTGTCATCGGCGGCGGCCGCATCGACGTAAGCAACGTCGAGTTCCACTACGGCAAGGGGTTCGGCGTGCTCAACGGCATCGACTTGGTGGTGCGGTCGGGCGAAAAGGTCGGGCTGGTCGGACCGTCCGGCGCCGGCAAGACGACCTTGGTCAATCTGATCCTGCGCCTCTACGATCTCGAGAGCGGCAAGATCACCATTGACGGGCAGGACGTTGCCAGGGTCACGCAGAACTCGCTGCGCGCCAATATCGGCGTTGTTAGCCAGGATACGGCACTTTTCCACCGCTCGCTGCGCGACAACATCAAGCTCGGCATGCCGGAAGCGACCGACGCCGAGGTGGTCGCGGCAGCGGAGAAGGCCGAGGCGCACGAGTTCATCCTCGGTCTGCGCGACAATCGCGATCGTATTGGCTATGAGGCCTATGTCGGCGAGCGCGGCGTCAAGCTCTCCGGCGGCCAGCGCCAGCGCGTGGCGATCGCCCGCGTCTTCCTCAAGGATGCACCGATCCTGGTGCTCGATGAGGCGACCTCGGCGCTCGATTCCGACATCGAGGCGGCGATCCAGGAAAATCTGGCAAGGCTGATGGAAGGCAAGACGGTCATCGCCATCGCGCATCGGCTGTCGACCATTGCGGCACTCGACCGGCTGGTGGTGCTCGACGAGGGCCGCATCGTCGAGCAAGGCACGCATGACGAGCTGGTCGGGCTCGACGGGCTCTATGCAAGGCTGTGGAAGCGGCAGTCCGGCGGCTTCCTGTTCAACGAGGAGCGCGCGCTGGCCGAGACCCGGCCGGCGGAGTAGTTTCTAAAAACCGGAGTAGACCATGGCGGTGAGAATGCCATCGAATTTTGGACGGTCCGGCGCGCAGGAGAGCGCGTTGGACCTGCTTGGCCATGAAATCCTCGGCGAGAAGGCGGCCGCGCTCGGCCGCGCCGGCCGGCGCGTCGAGGAAACATTGACGAGGGTGCGCGAGAATTGCGACAGCGACGATCGAGCCCGGCTGCTCAGGGATGCAGCCGAAGCGGTGCACGGGTATTTCATCCAGCGCGAACTCTGCGGCCTGCGCAAGCACGACGCGGTGATCCGGGAATACAACATTCCCAAGGCCGTGCTGGCCAGGCTCGGCGCCAGCGCATGATCCGAACCGGAACTGGTTTGGGAAGCGTTATTCCAGCCACTCGGTGATGAAGCTGCCGTTCTCGTGTATGTCGGTGGTTTCCAGCGGGCCTGGCCCGAGATTGGTGAATTTGTGCGGCGTGTTCGGCGGTACGACCAGGATCTGGCCGGCTGTGGCCTCGATCTGCCGGTCGCCGACGGTGAACAGACCGGTCCCGGTCCGGATGATAAAAATCTCGCAATAGGGATGGCTGTGCAGCCTGGGGCCACGGCCGATCTCGGGCAGGTAGTTGAAGATCAGGCAGCTGCGGGAGCCGTAAGCTCCGCCTTGCAGCTCGCCCTACCAGTGGTCGGGCCAGCGGTCGGGCGCTTCGGCCCATTTGTCGCGGTCTATGACATGCGCCATAGGCCGAGGATAAACCGGGCCAGCGCCAGCTGTCGAGGCGAACGCAGCCATTTGGTTTTGCTGCTGTTTTCCAATCGTTCCGCCGTGCGAATTACGCCCCCGCGACAATCTGCCCTTATGCCTTCACCCGTCTGGACAAAAACAGGCTTCACGCATAAACCCAAGTCCCAAATGCCGGAGGAATTCGCTAGCCTGCTCGCCATGCGCTGTCGGGCCGGCGCGATTGAGCGGGGAACAAGGCTCGGCCGCCGGCACGGAAGAGGCGAAAGGATCAGGCACCCGTGAGCGCAACCGACACCCAGGATCCCAACCGTCGTGATTTTCTCTACATCGCCACCGGCATGGCCGCAGTGGTCGGCGCGGGCGCCGTTGCCTGGCCGTTCATCGACCAGATGCGCCCGGATGCCTCGACGCTGGCCCTCGCCTCGGTCGAGGTCGACGTCTCTTCGCTGACGCCGGGAATGTCGCTCGTCGTGAAGTGGCGCGGCAGGCCGGTGGTCGTGCGCAACCGCACCGAAAAAGAGATGAAGGACGGCGAGGCGGTCAATCTCGCCGAGCTCAAGGATCCAATCGCCCGCAACGCCAACCTGCCGGCCGACGCGCCGGCAACCGACGCCAACCGAACCACGCCGGGCAAGGAAGCCTGGATGGTGATGGTCCAGGTCTGCACCCATCTCGGCTGCATCCCGCTCGGCCAGGAAGGCGATTTCGGCGGCTGGTTCTGCCCATGCCACGGTTCCGTATACGATACTGCCGGCCGCATCCGGAAGGGGCCGGCGCCGGAGAACATGGCGGTACCGGTGTTCCAGTTCATTTCCGACACCAAGATCCGTATCGGCTGAGGCAAGGGATATTTCCATGAGCGAGGGACACTCGACCTATACGCCAAAGACCGGCATCGGACGCTGGTTCGATTCGCGCATGCCGCTGCCGCGGCTGGTCTATGACAGCTTCATCGCCTATCCGGTGCCGCGCAATCTAAACTATGCCTGGACCTTCGGCGGCATCCTCGCGCTTATGCTGGCGGCGCAGATCCTGACCGGTATCGTGCTGGCGATGCATTACGCAGCCGACAGCACTCTCGCCTTCGATTCGGTCGAGAAGATCATGCGCGACGTGAATTCGGGCTGGCTGCTGCGCTACCTGCATTCGAACGGCGCGTCGTTCTTCTTCATCGCCGTCTACATCCATATCTTCCGCGGGCTCTACTACGGCTCCTACAAGGCGCCGCGCGAGTTGCTGTGGATCCTCGGCTGCATCATCTACCTGCTGATGATGGCGACCGGGTTCATGGGCTATGTGCTGCCCTGGGGACAGATGTCGTTCTGGGGCGCCACCGTCATCACCGGCTTCTTCACCGCCATCCCGCTGGTCGGCGACTGGATCCAGCAACTTTTGCTCGGCGGATTCGCGGTCGACAATCCGACGCTGAACCGCTTCTTTGCGCTGCATTACCTGTTGCCGTTCATGATTGCCGGCGTCGTCGTGCTGCACATCTGGGCGCTTCACGTTGTCGGCCAAAACAATCCGACCGGCATAGAGGTCAAATCGAAGACCGACACGCTCGCCTTCACGCCTTACGCGACCATTAAGGATGGGTTCGGCATGATCGTGTTCCTGCTCGTCTTCGCCTATTTCGTGTTCTACCTGCCGAACTATCTCGGCCATCCGGACAATTACACCGTGGCCAACCCGCTGAAGACGCCGGCGCACATCGTGCCGGAATGGTACTTCCTGCCGTTCTATGCGATCCTGCGCGCCATCACCTTCAATATCGGGCCGATCAACTCCAAACTTGGCGGCGTGCTCTGCCTTTTCGGGGCGATCGTCATGCTGTTCCTGGTGCCGTGGCTCGACACCTCAAAGGTGCGCTCGGCGGTCTACCGGCCCTGGTATAAGCTCTTCTTCTGGCTGTTCGTAGCCGACTCCATCCTGCTGGGCTGGCTGGGTTCGCAGCCGGCCGAGGGCAGCTATGTGTTCATGGCGCAGATGGCGACGCTGTTCTACTTCGCCTTCTTCCTGGTAGCGCTGCCGGTGCTCGGGCTGATCGAAAAGCCGCGGCGGCTGCCGAATTCGATCACCGAGGCGGTGCTCGAGAAGAACAAGGGCGGCGGTGGACATCCTGCCGGCGCCACGGCCGCGCCGGAAACCAAGGGCTGAGCATGATTCCGAAAAGTGGAAACCGGTACTCGGACAAGGTCATGCTCGAGACGGTGACAGCGCGTCAGAGAATCTCAAGGGGATTTGGCATGAAGAAGATTCTCACCTCGCTGGCGCTGCTTGGCCTTGTGGCCGCGGGCATTGGGGTTGCGGGCACTGGAGCCAACGCGCAGGAAGAGGCGCACAATGAGGCGGCGCCGACGCATTTCCCGATACACGAACCGAAGGAAATGGATTGGAGCTTCGCCGGGCCTTTCGGCACCTATGACAAGGCGCAGCTGCAGCGCGGGCTGAAGGTCTATAAGGAAGTCTGCTCGGCCTGCCATTCGATGAATTTGGTGGCGTTCCGTACTCTGGAGGGCCTTGGCTATTCGGATGCGCAGATCAAGACGCTGGCGGCCGAATATACGATCCATGACGGACCGAACGATGCCGGCGACATGTTCGATCGTCCCGGCAAGCCGTCCGACCATTTCCCGGCGCCATTCCCCAATGCGGAAGCGGCGGCGGCGGCAAATGGCGGCGCAGCACCGCCCGACATGTCGCTGTTGGCCAAGGCGCGCGGCATCGAGCGCGGCTTCCCGCGCTTCGTCTTCGATATCTTTACCCAGTATGCCCAGGGCGGTCCCGACTACATCCACTCACTGCTGACCGGCTACGACCAACAACCGCCGGCGGGCATGGTCATACCGGAAGGTACGCACTACAATCCGTACTTCCTGTCCGGCGTGTCGCTGAAGATGCCGAAGCCGCTCTCCGACGGCCAGGTTACCTACGATGACGGCGCGCCGCAGACGGTCGATCAATATTCGCGGGACGTGTCGGCCTTCCTCATGTGGGCGGCCGAGCCACACCTCGAGGACCGTAAGAAGACCGGCTTTCGCGTACTGGTCTTCCTGCTGCTGTTCGGTGCGCTGGTCTATCTGACCAAGCGCAAGGTGTGGGCCGGCGTGGCGCACTGAACCCGCGATATACGAGAATGCGAGGGCGTCGAAAGGCGCCCTTTTCATTGCAGGCATGTCGATTCATCGCTGCCGGCGCAGAGCAGGCCCTTTGCCGGACAATTTTCCGTCAGGCGTCACATGGCGGTAGCCGGACTTAGCTGCACCGGGTTACGATTGGCCAATTCCTTTCACGTCTTCAGCCGAATCTGAATGGCCCGGAGAGCCGCTTGATGAAATCCTCGCTCGAAGAGACGCTGCTTGCCGCGATCCGCACCATTCCGGATTATCCCAAGCCGGGCATCCTGTTTCGCGATATCACCACGCTGCTCGGCAATGCGCGGGCCTTCCGCCGCGCCATTGACGAACTGGTGCATCCCTATGCCGGCCTGAAGATCGACAAGATCGCCGGCATCGAGGCGCGCGGCTTCATCCTCGGCGGCGCCATCGCCCACCAGCTCTCGGCCGGCTTCGTGCCGATCCGCAAGAAGGGCAAGCTGCCTTACGAGACAGTGCGCGTCGCCTACAGCCTGGAATACGGGCTGGACGAGATGGAGATGCACAAGGACGGTGTTTCTCCAGGCGAGAAGGTAATCCTCGTCGACGATTTGATCGCCACCGGCGGCACGGCCGAGGCGGCCGTCAAGCTATTGCGGCAGATCGGTGCCGACATCCTCGCCGCCTGCTTCGTCATCGACCTGCCGGACCTTGGCGGCCGAGAGAGGTTAGAGGCGCTCGGCGTGCCGGTGAGGACGCTGATCGGGTTTGAGGGGCATTGAGCGTTTCTTCCTTCTCCCCTTGCTGTGGGAGAAGGGAAGAACTCCGCTCACCCCACCCTCACCAGCACGGCACTTTCGAATTCGATGACCTTGTCGCCCGTCGAATCGAAGGCCTCTGAGCGGAGCGTCAGCAGCCGCCAGCCCGGTCGCGAGGCAATGGGGCGATGGGCCAGCGCGGTGCGGGTGAAAGTCACGGTTTCCCCGGCATAGACAGGTTTGGGCCATTTGAGGTTCTTGAAGCCGGGCGAGGGGCCGAATTCCGGCACCGGCCCAGGGCCGGGCCAGCGGGCGACCTCTGCCTCCATGCCAGCCTCGAGGTTCAATTTCATCCAGGTGGCGGCGGTGTGCCAGCCCGAGGCGCAGAGCCCGCCGAATATGCTGTTCCTCGCCGCCTCTTCGTCGATATGGAATATCTGCGGGTCGTATTTGCGGGCGAACGCCTTGATCGCCTCCGGTTCGAATCGATGCGAACCGAGCGTGACGGTGATACCGATGCAGAAGAATTCGTCGAGGCTCACGCACTGCCCTCGCGGGTGAGGAACATAACGGTGTTTTCGAGCTCGAAAACACCTTCGCCGCGCTGGTTGAACAACTCGCTGCGCATGGTCACCAGGCCAAGCCGGGGTTTCGATCTGGACAGGCGCATGGCAAGGACGGTGGTGCTGCCGCTCAACAGGTCGCCGGCCAGGACCGGCCGTTTCCATTTGACCTGGTCGACGCCCGGCGCGCCCTGGGAGGTCGAATCGAGCAGGAAGGCATCGCACAGCATGCGCATGAACATGGCGCAGGTGTGCCAGCCCGAAGCCGCCAGCCCGCCGAGAATGCTGGCCTGGCCCGCGGCCTCGTCGAGATGCATCGGCTGGGCATCGAATTCGCCGGCGAATTCTATGATTTCGGCGGCACTTACCAGCTTGGTGCCGAGATCGAGCGAAGCGCCCTCGACAAAATCCTCATAAGCCCAGGTCTTTGCGGTCATGGTCTGGAAATCCGGTTCAGGATTGTACGATCGCTACGGGTCCGGGTCCCGGATGCAGGCAGGGCGGCATTTGGTCAAGCAATTTCTACTGCGCCAGCCCCCTGCGCCCAAGCCGCAGCGGAGGTATTGATGACCCTATAGCCAGCCGCGGCGGCGGAAATACCAGAAGGGCAGGATTGCCGAAAGCACCATCATGCCGATGGCGAAGGGATAGCCAAAGTGCCATTTGAGCTCGGGAATGATATCGAAATTCATGCCGTAGATCGAAGCGACAAGCGTCGGCGGCAGGAAGATGACAGCGGCGACGGAGAAGATCTTGATGATGGCGTTCTGCTCGATCGAGATCATGCCGAGCGTCGCGTCGAGCAGGAAGCTGATCTTCTGCGACAGGAACGTGGCGTGGTCGGCGAGCGACAGCACGTCGCGCGACAAGGTCTTGATGCGGGCGCGGGTATCCTTGCTCATCTTGGTTTGCGTGGAGGCATGGGCGAGAAAGCCGGCAAGGCGCTGCAGCGAGATCAGGCTGTCGCGGATCGAGGAGGCGAGGTCCTCCTTGCGGCCAATGCCTTTCAACAGCTCCTGGAAGTCGCGGTTGCGCTTGGAAACCTTGGTCGAGCGTGCCTCGAAGATGTCGCGCGAGATCGCCTCGACGTCGCGGCCGGCGCGCTCCAGAATGTCGGCGAGGCGGTCGACGATCGCCTCCAGCAGTCCGATCAGGATGGTGTCGCCGCTGGTGCAACCGGTCGCCACCTTCTCGGCGCGTAGCGGAAAGGTCTTGAACGCCTTCGGTTCGTGGTACCGCACGGTGATCAGCCTGTTGCCGGCGAGCACGAAGGTAACCGGCGACATCAACGGATCGTCCACCTCGGTCTGCGCAGGCAGAATGGCGGTCATGAAGTAGGCGCCGTCCTCGACGTAGAGACGGCTCGAGATCTCGATCTCTTCCATCTCTTCGCGGGTCGGAACGGCGATGCCGAGCCAGGTCTCGATTGTCGTCTCTTCTTCCTTTGTCGGGTTGAAGAGGTCGACCCAGACGACAGTGTCGCTGTTTTGCAGGAGATCGTCGACCAGGCGCAGGCGATCATTGTCGACGACGAAGGCCTTGATCATCGCCGGGTCTCCCTTGCTGTTGCCAAAGAGCGTTCGTTTGGAGGGGGCGCGTCAGTCAGATCGCACGGACACGGGCAGGCGAGGCGCGAGGCCGGTGCAGAGGCCCCTTAGACCCAGCACGACGGCCCGTCAAGCAGCGCAAGAGGCACTGCGACACCCCTGCTTTGAAGTTTGTCATCGAGCGACGGCAATGGTGACCATTGGGCTCCCGCGCGGTCAGGTGTTGAACTTGAACAGCATGATGTCGCCGTCCTGGACGACATACTCCTTGCCTTCGTCGCGCGCCTTGCCGGCCTCCTTGGCCGCCACTTCGCCGCCCAGCCTGACGAAGTCGTCATAAGCGATGGTCTGGGCGCGGATGAAGCCGCGCTCGAAATCGGTGTGGATGACGCCTGCCGCCTGCGGCGCCTTGGCGCCCTTGTGCACGGTCCAGGCGCGCGTCTCCTTGGGCCCGACGGTAAAGTAGGTGATGAGCTGGAGCAGCTCGTAGCCGGCCCGGATCACCTTGTTCAGGCCCGGCTCGTCGAGCCCAAGCGAGGAGAGGAATTCCATCTCCTCTTCGTCCGAGAGCTGGGCGACCTCGGCTTCGATCGCCGCTGAAATCACGACGGTGCGGGCGCCTTGCGCGGCGGCCATCTTCTCGACCGCCCTGGTATGCGCGTTGCCGGTAGCGGCATCGGCTTCCGCGACGTTGCAGACATAGAGCACGGGGTGAGACGTCAACAGGTTCAGCCCCTGCAGGATGCGCAGGTCCTCGGCCGAGATGCCGTTGAGCAGGATACGGGCGGGCTTGCCGGCCTGCAGCAGTTCAAGCGCCGCTTCCATCATCGGAAGTACGGTCGCTGCTTCCTTGTCCTTGCCGGCGGCACGCTTGCGGATCTGCACAATGCGGCGCTCGAGGCTGTCGAGGTCGGCAAGCATCAATTCGGTTTCGACGGTCTCGGCATCGGCGACAGGATCGATGTGGCCCTCGACATGGGTGATGTCGTCATCCTCGAAGCAGCGCAGCACATGGACGATGGCGTCGACCTCACGGATATTGGCGAGGAATTGGTTGCCAAGCCCTTCGCCTTTCGAGGCGCCACGCACCAGGCCGGCAATGTCGACGAACGAGATGCGGGTCGGGATGATCTCCTTCGACTTGCCGATCACGGCGATCTTCTGCAGGCGCGGGTCGGGTACCGCCACCTCGCCGGTATTCGGTTCGATGGTGCAGAACGGATAATTGGCGGCCTGCGCCGCCGCCGTCCTGGTCAGCGCATTGAAGAGCGTCGACTTGCCGACATTGGGCAAGCCAACGATGCCACATTTGAAACCCATTTTTGTCTGGTCCTATCGGGAAATCGAAATTTGATCAGGGCTATGGGCGAAAGCGCCGATGATCGTCAAGCCCTGAGCGCTCATGCCCGCGGCGTTGACGGCGTCATGGCTCAGTCCTTGCCGCCAAAGAGCTTCTT
>NZ_SUEG01000092.1:0-234 GCF_005063415.1 Mesorhizobium sp. | reverse complement strand
CTGCTGCGGCCGCGCCTGGCGGACGTGGCTTTGCGCCTTTGGAGCCTTGGGCGGCGGGCGGTCGTCGTCGCCCATCGGCGTGAGCTTGTCGCGCAGGGCCAGCGTCACGCGGTTCATGAACGAATTGTCGTCGCCCTTGGCAAGCAATCCGGCACCATCGGCGATTGCGTCGAGCAGCACGTCCAGCCATTCGCGGTCGGCCTTGGCGAAATCCCCGAGCACATGGCCGTGCAC
>NZ_SUEG01000091.1:4438-21560 GCF_005063415.1 Mesorhizobium sp. | reverse complement strand
CGCACACCTGTTCGCGATGTCCCAGGTCCAAACACCCCCTTGAGGGGGAGATGTCCGGCAGGGCAGAGGGGGTGTGAAGGAATGCCAACGTCCCAGTTGGCCCTCAGAACAGGAATGCGGCCGTAGCGGGGTTCGGGCCGGTGCGGCCGTCGGGCGAATCCATGCCCCGGATAAGCTCGAGGTCGTTCGCTTCCAGCTCGAAATCGAAGACATCGAAATTGGTGGCGATCCGATCCTGGTGGATCGACTTTGGAATGACGATCAGCCCTTCCTGAAGGTGCCCCCTGACGATCGTCTGCGCCACCGACTTGCCGTGTTTCCTGGCAATGCTTTCAAGCGTCGGATCGCCCAACAGCCGGCCGCTGCCCAGCGGGCTCCAGCTCTCGATGCGGATGTTGTGCCTGTCATGGAATTCGCGTTTGTCACGCTGCTGGAAGCGGGGGTGGAGCTCGATCTGGTTGACGGTCGGCGTGACGCCGGTCTCGCCGATGATCCGTTCGAGATGGTCCTGGTTGAAGTTCGAAACGCCGATCGACTTGATCCGGCCTGATTGCCTGAGTTCGACCAGCGTCTTCCAGGCCTCGACATATCTGTCCTGGCTGGGCACCGGCCAATGGATCAGGAACAGGTCGATCTGTTCGATGCCGAGCTTGCTCATCGTCTCGTCGAAGGCGCGCAAGGCGGCGTCGCGCTGATGCGCGCCGTTGCGCAGTTTCGAGGTGATGAACAACTCGCTTCTCGGCACGCCGGCCGAGCGGATTGCCTGCCCGACACCTTCCTCGTTCTGATAGCCTTCGGCGGTGTCGATCAGGCTGTAGCCGGCCTCGATTCCCCAGCGCACCACCTTGGCGGTGATGGCTGGATCGACCTGCCACACGCCGAGGCCGATTTGCGGAATGGCGGAGCCGTCGTTCAATCTGATTTGTTCAGGTCTATTCAGGGTAATCTGTTCAGGCATGTTCAGGTCCTTCTGCATCGTTCCGCCCGGCGCACGCTCTATCTAGTCTGGATGGCCGCCAAAGCCAGTCGATATCAGGTGAATGTGAGGAGACGGACGTGAAGCGCTGATCCTCCGCTTCGGGCCGACAGCTCTCTGTGACCCACGGACTCCAGGGAACTCTACACAGGACGACCCCACTGTCGCGGATTCTGTGGTATTCTGTGGACTATCCGAGGAGAGGACTGCGTTGACCAACAGCTTGGAAGCCGAAGGGGCAAGAGACTGGTCTCCCCTGCTGGTCGCGGCAGAAAGAGGCGATGCGGAGGCGGTTCGATCGGAATTGGCGGCTGGCGCCGATATCAATCAGTCGGACGACGGCGGCTGGTCTGCACTTCACCTTTCAGCCCTCAATGACCGCACAGCTGTGGTCGAGGTGCTGATCGAAGACCCGGAAATCGACGTGAATTCCAGAAACAAGTGGAAGAGCACTCCCTTGAGCCTTGCGTCGGCCAAGGGACATTACGCGTGTATCTCAGTCCTCGTGAGACACCCCCAAATAGAGATCAACGCGCGAGCTGACTACTACGGCAGAACGGCTCTTATCGAGGCGGCGAAGAACGGGCATCTCGAAGTCGTCAAGTTGCTCGTGGAGAATGGCGCGGAAGTAAATCTGACCGACAAGACGGGGAGAAACAACGCGCTCATCGAGGCTATCAAGGGGCGGCACTACGAGATCGCGGAATACCTGCTGGATTCTGGGAAAGTGAGCTTTATCAACAAAGAGATGAGGCTAAACGCCCTGATCTGGGCTGGCAGCTGCCACAACCCTCAGCTTATCGAAAAGCTGGAAACCGCGATCCACAGTTTCTTCGACGGCAAATAAGGGCCTCGCCCCTACTGTCGCGGGCGCGTCCGTATCTCCCGTCACGTCGATACGCTCGATCGCGCAAACGGCCCCGCGGCGCTTCCCACGAATTATTCAACCAAACGGTTGACTATCCGAAGCTGCGCGTCTATATTCAACTACATGGTTGAATTAGAGACGCCTCAGATGGATGCGGTTTTTCACGCCCTTGGCGACGCCACCCGCCGGCACATGCTTCGCGATCTCGCGGATGGAGAGAAAACGGTAAGCCAACTGGCGGAACCCTTCGCGATGTCGCTTGCGGCCGCCTCCAAGCACATCAAGGCGCTGGAGAACGCAGGGCTTATTCGTCGAGAGGTGAGGGGCCGCACGCATCTGTGCCGACTAGCTCCTGGACCGCTGGCCAGCGCCCATCAGTGGCTCAGCTTCTACGAGCGCTTCTGGACGGGGCGTCTCGATGTTCTCGAACGCCTTCTTCGCGAAGAGGACGCACGCAAAGCCCAGGATGAGCCCAGGAAATCGCCCAACCCGAAAGAAGGAGACGAGCAATGAACCAGATGAGAACCATCGACGCCTATGGCGAGCTGAGCGAGCCCGCCACGTTCACCATCCAGCGCCTTTTGCCCGGCCCTATCGAGCGCGTCTGGGCCTACCTCACCGAGAGTGACCTGCGCCGGCAATGGATGGCCGCGGGCCAGATGGAAATGAAGGCGGGCAGCTCGTTCGAGTTCGTCTGGCGTAACGACGAGCTGACCGACCCGCCTGGCCAGCGCCCCGCGGGCTTTCCCGAAGAGCACCGGATGGAGGGCCGGATCACCGAACTCGATCCGCCGCGCAAGCTTTCCATCACCTGGGGAAATACCGGCGGCGTCTCCTTCCTGCTGGAGGCGAAGGGTAGCGATGTGCTGCTCACCGTCGTCCATCGGCGCCTGCCGGAACGTGCAATCGAGCTCAACATCACCGCCGGCTGGCACGTGCACCTCGACCTGCTGGCCGCCCGCCTGGCGGGCAAGACACCGACCTCGTTCTGGGACGGCTGGAGCCGCCTGCGGGAAGAATACGACCGCCGCCTGCCGGCCTGATGTAACTCGCGGCGGCCATCCCTGAGGTCGCCGCCAGCCACACGAAGCAACGATGAACCGATGAAACGTGCTTGCATCCCGCAAGCCTGATGGAGGAAGTCATGCGTAAATTGATCACTGGAATGAAAATTTCCGTCGACGGCAAGATGGAGGGACCCGAGGGCTACGCTGATTGGGTCGATGCGTGGTCTGAGGAATACGGCCTGACGCCGCAAATCGATGCCTGCCTGCTTGGCAGCGTCATGTATGCCGGCTACGAGCGCTACTGGAGCGCCATCCAGAACGAGCCCGACAAGCCGCTGCCGATGACCGGCAAATTGCCGAAGCCGGCCGAGCTCGAATGGGCCCGCTTCGCCGCGCAGACCCCGCATTATGTGCTGTCGAACACAATGACTTCGGCGGCTTGGCCAAAGACGCGCTTCGTGCGGAATTTCGAGGATATCGCTGCGCTCAAGCAGCAGCCCGGCAAAGACATCTACCTTATGGGCGGCGCCCGAATTACCGCGAGCCTTATCGATGCCGGGCTGGTCGATGAACTCAGGCTGATCGTCTATCCGCTGCTTGCCGGCGAAGGAAAGGCGCTGTTTGGGACGGCGAAAAATCGTCGTGGGCTCGAGCTGCGCAAAGTGGAGCAGCTTTCGGACGGCCGCGTCGGGCTGGTCTACGGGATCGGCTAAAGCGCGTCGCGTTCGATCGGCCTCATGCGACGCGCTTTTTGCGCGGCATGCATTAGCGCCAACGTCAGGCAACGACGCCGCGGCAGGCCCAGGCGACATTGGCAAAGGACCTCGGGCCGTCGGGCCGGCCGGCCTCATAGGCGTCGCGCATGGCGGCGTCGGTGCGCGCCCGCTCTTCCGGATCGAGCGCGGCCACATACTTGCCGAGTGGCCCTTCGCCGGCGGCAATCGGCGCCCAGTAATCGTCGAAGTTCTGATACTCCATGCGGATCATCAGCTCCGTCTCCGTAACGTCGCGGAGACCCTGTTCGACAAAGGTCCGTTTCATTTCACCCGGCTGCATCATCGGCTGAGTGCAATAGCGGGCGCGCAGCTGGCGTCCGCCTTCGCTGAGCACCGCCACCGTGTCGATCATCATGCGCATCCCGGGCATGCCGCCGAGATGGTCCCATACCGTCGCCGCGACCACGCCGCCCGGCCGCACGACGCGGCGCATCTCGGCGACTGCCTTGCCGGCTTCGGGCACGAAATGGAGCACGAGCAGCGCCAGGGCACGGTCGAACGCGCCGTCCTCAAAGGGCAGGGCGCAGGCGTCCGCCTGGCGGATTTTTATCCGCGGATCGGTGTTGCGCCGGATTGCCTCCTCGACGAAAACGGCCGAAAAGTCGATAGCGGCGACCTCACTGAGGTCAGCGGCCTTGACGAGCGCGAAGGTCAGGCTGCCGGTGCCGCAGCCGACGTCGAGGATTGTTTCGCCGTCTTTAAGCCCCGCGAAGTCGATGAACAGGGGCGCGAGCTTTTGGCTCCAGCGGCCCATGAGCTGCTCATAGCCGGCAGCATGGTGAACATTGAAACTTGAAGTCATCGAAGTCTCCTCCCAAAGCCGTATGCTAGACTTCGGCGGCCGCTGACGAAAGCCACTTTTGGCGTGTGTTGGTTCGGTCACCCGGGGCGCGCGAAGACATCGCCGGCCGGATTTGATGGCGCCGGACAGCCAGCCTTCGTGGCCTCGACCACCTATTCGGCGGGCAACCCGCGGCGCTTCCATTCGCTGCGCGGCACCGGATTTCCAACACGAAAGGCGAAGGAAACCACTTTCGTGGCGTCCGGGTCGACCTCACAACGATAGCTCAGATTGTACCATTGCCCGCTGGCGCGGAACGGCGCACTGGCGACGTTCATGACCGTGCCGGCCTTCAGCCGATACTCAAGCAAGCTGTCTGGAAAATAGGGGGGCGAGGCGTGCACCAATTGCTGTGCGAGTTCCGTGTTGCAGAGCTGACCGATCCGCACGGCGCGCGGCACATTTTTCATGGCGGTTGTCGCTACCGGATCACCGGTTGCTATTTGCGAGAACAATTTTTTCGCTTTTTCAAGCTTCAACGGCTTTTGCACTTTGGCGACATCCGCAGGCTTGGGCTTCGGCGGCTGGGCCGCGGCCGGCTGCGCAGCCTGGTCCTTCCCTTCGGCCGCTGTCACGGCAGATGGCTGCGCAAGCTCCTGTTTATCCGGATCTTGCGGCGCCGCCGGTGACTGCGAACCATCCTCCGCGCTGTTGCCATCCAGAGACCTCCGGGGACCGGCGTCCTTGTCGCCGAATTGGAAGACAGGCCTCTGCGCGGCGACCTCACGGCTCGCAGGCGTCTCGACCTTTGCTTCCGGCGACTTTTCCGGCTGGGGCGGTTCAGCGGGAGACGGAGGCTTGGTTTTTTCCGGCGGTTTAGGCGGCGGCACAATATCCACCGCGATGGCCTGCTCCTTCCCTGGCTGCGAGAGCGTTGCCGGCAGTCCGAACAATAAAAGCGCGACGATGAGCAGATGCAGCGCAATCGAGGTGGGCAAGGCCCACCCGAATACCCGGCGCTGATCCCGTATGTCGTTTCTCATCGTGACCGGTGTGTGGAATGAAATATTGGCGGCATCAAGCATCGATGCCGCCAGACGTCGAAATAACCCGTTGCGAATCGAAAATCGGCGGCTGCAACACGGCGCGTCATCCAATCGTCTGGCGTCGGCGTCCGCGCAGGGGACCTGGCCAGCAGCAGATGCAGCAGCTCGTCATTCAGGCGGCTAGCAGGCACGCCCTGCCGGCACGGTGTCGCCGGTTGAAATCACAGGGAAACCGATAGCCCGCCGTCAACCGCCAGCACGTGCCCGTTGACGTAAGCGGCAGCGTCGGAGGCGAGAAACACCACGGCTCCGCCGAGTTCCTCAGGCTGGGCCCAGCGGCCCGCGGGGGTTCGTGCCTCGACCCATTTGGTGAAGGCTTCGTCGCGCATAAGTGCGGTGTTGAGCTCGGTGGCGAAATAGCCGGGGGCGATGGCGTTGACGGTGATGCCGTGGCGGCCCAGCTCAGCGGCAGTGGAGCGTGTCAGCCCGTGCAGGCCCGCCTTTGCCGCCACATAGGCGTGAATGGTGGGACGGCCAAGGATCGCTGCGACCGATCCGGTGTTTATTATGCGCCCGAACTTGTTTGGCAGCATCAGGCGCACCGCGTCGCGCATCATGCGGAAGCAAGCCGACAGATTGACGGCAACCACATGGTTGAAATCCTCGTCCTGCCATTCGACCAACGGTTTCCGATGCTGGATGCCGGCGTTGTTGACCAGAATGTCGAGGCGGCCGTGGCGTTCGACGATTCCTTCGAGCGACGCCCTTGAGATCGCCGGGTCGGTGACATCGAACGGCAGGGCTTCTGCACCGATCCTCTCGGCCGCTACGGAAAGGGCGGCCATGTCGCGGGCATTGACGATCACCGTCGCACCGTTTTCCGCAAGTGCCTTGGCCATGGCAAAACCAAGACCACGCGAGGCACCCGTGACCAACGCGACACGGCCCTTGAGCGAGAATAATTCCGGCATTGAGATCCCCTATGAAAAGGGCGGGAGTTTCCTCCCGCCCAAAAGCACTATTTGGCGACGCAGGTGTCGGCTGTCTCTGGAGTGCAGACATCGAGGCCCGTGTAGGTCGGGTCGGCCGGCGGAGCCTTGCCGTCCTTCATGTCCTTCAGCGCCATCATGGTCTTGAAGCCCATCTCGAACGGCCGCTGGCCGACCTGGCCAAGGGAGAAACCTTCCTTCATCTGGTCGATCTGTACCGGAAGCGTGTCGGCGACGACAAGGGCCAGGGCTTTCGAGGCGATCTTGTCCTTGTACGGTGCGACCGCGGCGCGGTTGGCATCAGGAATGAACTGCGGGAAGCCGCCGGTTGGGATGAATGCGTCGAGGTTCGGGTTTTTCGCCATGATATCCTCGAACTGTTGCACCGAAAGCGGGAAATCATCGTTGGTGTAGAGCGGACAGCCTTCGATTTCGGTCCAGCCGTTCTGGCCCGTCAGCCGATCCCCGGGCGAGGCCGCCGATTTGGTGCCCGAAAGCGTATCGCGAATGCCTTGCATGCGCTCGTTGTGGTTGGCCGCCGCGGCGCCGCCCGACTGGATGCAGATCGTGCCGCCTTTTGGCTTGATCTGCATGACAAGCTTAGCAAGGTTCTCGCCGATCTCGTAATTGTGCGTTCCGATATAGGCAACGCGCAGATCCTTGTTTTCGGGCAGGAGATCGGAGTCCCAGGTGAGGACCGGGATTCCGGCATCCTTGGCGGCCTGCAGCGCAACCGCCATCGCCGCGGCGTTCGAAGGCGAGACGGCGATGCCGTCCACCTTCTTGGCCACGAGATCCTGCACGATCTGCACCTGCTCGTCGCCGCCGCCATGTTCGCCGGGGCCGATATACATGCACTCCACCGCGCCTTTGGATTCGGCTTCGGCCTTCTTGCAGCCGTCGCGTGCCTGGTCGAAGAAAGGATTGTTCATGTTCTTCGGCACGAGGGCGAAGGTGTATTTCGCCTGGGCGCCGGAAACGGCGAGCACCATTGCGCCAAGCGCGACGGCGGCCGTGAGCAGATGTTTTTTCATGTGACGTTTTCCTCCTTGGTGTGATGTCCCGCAGGCCTCCCGCCGGCGGGTTTCTAGCGGCGTTTTTTGGGCATCAAGACTGCCAGCGACGCGGCGAGAATCGATTTGCCGCCGGTTTGCATGCCCAAGAGAACCGCAAGAACGATGAAGGCGCCGACGAAGGCACCCTGCCAGTTTGAATCGATGCCGGCCATCAGCAGCGCATTCCTGATCACCTCGAGAAAGGCCGAACCGATGATTGCACCGAAGGCCGTCCCGGCGCCGCCCATGAGGCTGGCGCCGCCAATGACTGTCGCGGCGATAACGCGCAGCTCATAGCCTTGGCCCATGGCATTGATGGCCGAGCCGTTATAGCCGAGGAGCAGGAGCGAGGCGAGCGCGGCGGTGAAAGCCGAGAAGACATAGGCCTGGAATTTAATCCAGTTGACCGGAACGCCGGTGAGCCGTGCCGCCTCCTCATTGCCGCCGATGGCGAAGAGATGCCGGGCCCAGGCAGTGAAATTGAACACGAAGCCGACAATCAGGGCCAGGATCACCATGGTCCAGAATTGTGACGACAGTTCTGGTATCCAATGCGGTGCCCAGTCGTTCGGACCATGCCGCGGCCATTTCCACTGACCGATCGCCTTCACGATCGGAGCATCGGGCCCGAACTGGTAGAGCATCTGGTTGGCCGAGAATACGACCGCCAGCGAGCGCGCGACGGACAGCATGCCGAGGGTGACCACAAAGGACGGCATCCCGACATAGGCGACAAAGAATCCGTTGACGGCGCCACAGGCCAGACCGGAGAAAAGGCCCATGGCGAAGGCGACGTACCAGGGATAATGCCAGGTGAGGAACAGGCCGGCGACGATGACCACGAGACCCATGACGGAGCCGACCGACAGATCGATACCGCCGGTGATGATGACGATCGTCATGCCAAGTGCCATGATGCCGAAAGGTGCGAAGTTGCGCGTTACATTGGCGACGTTTTCAGAGGTGCCGAAGCTCGGCTCCATCGCAGTCATCAACATGACGAGCGCGATGAGCGCGATCGTCACCCAGAAGGGCTGACTTGAAATCACACGTTGGAGAACTGTTTTTTCCTTGGTCGGAACGAAATCCGACATGGCCGGCCGGCTATGTTCTTCGACTGAGGCCTGAACGCCAACTGACTCCTGAACACTATTCGCCACGGATGGCCCCCGTTATCAGTCCAGTGATTTCCTCGGGCGATGTTTTGTCGGCTGGCTTGTCGGCAACTTTCGAGCCCCGCCTGAGGACGATAATACGATCTGCCACGGCGAACACGTCAGGCATTCGGTGACTGATCAGCATGACGCCGACTCCTTGCGCTTTGAGGCGTCGGATCAGTTCAAGTACCTCCGCCACCTGGCGCACGGAGATGGCGGCCGTTGGTTCGTCCATCAGCACCAGCTTGGCGTTCGAAAGCCGGGTCCGCGCGATGGCGACCGCCTGGCGCTGCCCACCCGACATCTTCCTGACGAGGTCGCGCGGCCGGGTTTCCGATTTGAGTTCCTTGAACAGCGCTGCCGAGCGATCGATCATCGCCTGCTTGTCAAGAATCCTGATCGGCCAGAAGCCTTTCTTGATCTCGCGCCCCAGAAAGACGTTCTGCGCGGCCGTCAAATTATCGGCGAGCGCCAGGTCCTGATAAACGACTTCGATCCCCTTGGCGCGGGCCTGCACGGGCTGGTGGAAGTGGCACACCTCGCCGTCTACTGCAATTTCGCCGTCGCTCGGAGGAAAATTCCCGGCCACGGTCTTGACTATCGTCGACTTGCCAGCGCCGTTGTCCCCCATCAGACCAACGACTTCGCCTCGCTCCACCTGGAAGCTGACGTCAGTCAGGGCCTGGATAGCCCCGAAATTCTTGGAGACGTGGCGAACCTCAAGCACCGGCATCGCGGTCCTCCCGGGACAACATTTATCGGTCTTGTCCCTGGTCAATGCACAGCAGCTAATCAGCGAAACGTATTCAACACAATCATTTATTAGGTCAGGCCTCCCGGCAGTGACACGCCTCGTCCGAGTGTGACTTGTAGCTGCTGCAGAGCACCGAGGCGCTCGCCCGATCCTTACACAATCACCAGGCGATCCTCAGGCTTGCGCCGCTCCATATCCGTTTCGGGTGAAATGAGTGGCATTTTGCGAGCGGCGCCAACGGCTGGGGTATGGCGCGCGGCAGAACGCGTCATTCAAACACACGAGGACAGTGGCCAAGCCTGTCCCTAGCGTGCGTCGGCCAGAGCGCACGTCAGGAGATGAACCCGTATTCGGGGGAGGCGAGGGTCAAGTGTTGAAAGTCCGCTCCGTAACGGCGCTGCACGAGAGGGATATTCGGTCATGAATTTCAAAGGTTTGATCAAGCGTGCCGAGACTGTGGAGAGAGCATTCAAGGAGCTCGAAACCGATTTGGCGGATGCGTTTAGCGAATGTCTCAACGTGGACGATCAGTCGCCGTTGAACGACGTCACTGTGCCGGATGAGACTGTGTCGGATGAGAATCTCGCGGCAACGGATGACAGCTCGCAGCTCGAGGCCAATGCGGACGCCTTCGAGACCGCACGACGGCTGACCCCCCATACGCAAACCCGGCTGGCTGCCTTAAGTGCGGTCGATGGGCTCTTTCACGACGCGCAGGAGTATCTGGGGGAAATCAACGCGAAACTGTCGGAGATCGCGACCTCGCATCATCTGACAGGCGAATTCCTAAAACTTCTCCACGGCGACATTCTTCGCGCCAACGAATTGGAGCTGGCAAATACCGGCCTGACCGCGCAACAAAGAGTGCTGTCCGAACAGCTCCACGACGCAACCAGAAAGCAGCGCGAGCGCGACAGCGCTATCGAGGCGCTGCAGCAGCACGAAGCGAGCCTGGTCGAGGACAAGGAAGCACTTCGCGGCGCGCTGGCTTCAGCAAGGCTGGAACTCGTCGTGGCAGGCAATGCGAGCGCAAAACGCGAGGCCGAGTTCGGCGAGCTTGTCAAAACGCTCTCGGCCAGAGCCGTCGAGGCCAACAGACGCTCGCGCGAGAACGAGATGCTGCGGGAGAAACATGTCAGCCTGTCAATCGACCTCGACAAGGCGCTGAAACGGGAGGCCGAGGCCCGGCACAGGCTGGACGAACTCTCGACTGTCCATGCCAATGACGCCGCCCAGGTTTCGGAACTGCTGGCTGCGCTTGGCAAGAGCGAGAAAGAGGAGATGCGGCTGCAGAAATCGCTTGATATGGCGCAGGCGAAGCTATCGGAAATGACGGAAGCGGCCCGCATCAGGGACGGTGACAGGCAAGCCGAGCTTGCACGCGGTGTCGCGGAGATGACCGGCTTGCGCTCTGAAATCGAGGATCTCCGATCGCGACTGGAGGCCACCTCCAACCAGAACAGCGAAGCCGCCAGCGAAATCGCCAGGCTCAAGGCTCAAGCGAGCGACGCGGTGGCGGAAAAGCAAATTGTCGAGCAAAAATTGTCTGCTCTCATGAAGGAGAGCGAAAACGACAAGATGAACCTTTCCGCGGTCAGCGCGAATTTTTCGCAGCTTTCCCTGCAGCAGGCATCCGAACAGATACAGTTCGACGTCCAGAGGCAGGAATGCGAGGATCTGCGAGCCGAAGTCGCGTCGCTTCAAGCCCGGGTCAAGGAACTGTTGCCCTATGAGCGGCTCCACAAGGTCACCAACGCCAGGCCGCGTGAAGAAGGCGTGGTCGAGATCACCGCCGCGGTGGCGGAGAAGGCCCGCGCCAGCAGGCGGCGCCTCCGCCTGCGCGCTGCATCCTAGCTCAGGCGCGGCAGTCTGAATTTCGACTGGTGCGAAGCGGACATCCGCCAATGGATTGCGGGGCGAGCGTGAGGCTGGCCTTCCCTGCGTCGGCCTGCAATAGTGCACGCCGGTGAAGCGGAGGGGGCTGAGCATGCGGCTATTCACAAACCGGAACCACCTCCGTTGGAGGATGTTGGCCTTCATCGCAATCATGGTGCTTTTGCCGAAAGCGGCGTCGGCCGACCCCATCCCACCCGACAGGATCGCCGCGGCCCTTGCGAAGCTCGAGTTACTCGCCGAAGGCGTCGTCGCGGATGGTAGCGTGCCCGGTCTGGCCATCGGCGTCGTGCAGGGCGACGAGGTGATCTTCCTCAAGGGGTTCGGGCATCGCGAGGCCGGCAAGCCGGAGGCCGTCGACGCCGACACGGTGTTCCAGATCGCTTCCCTCTCCAAGCCGGTCTCCGCCACCGTCGTGGCGGCGCTGGTCAGCGAGGGGATCGCTTCGTGGGATTCCAAGATCGCCGACCTCGATCCGGCTTTCCGACTCGCTCAGCCCTATCCGACCAGCGAACTCACGGTCCGCGACCTGTTTGCGCACCGCAGCGGAGTTCCCGGCACGGCGGGCGACGACCTCGAGGACATTGGCTATGACCGCGCGGAGATCCTGCGCCGCCTGCGGTTCGTGTCGCCGTCATCGAGCTTTCGTGCCGGCTATTCCTACAGTAATTTCGGACTGACCGAGGGTGCCGTCGCGGCCGCGAAGCCGACGGGCAAGCCGTGGGAAGAGGTCGCCGAAGAGAAGCTCTACCGCCCGCTTGGAATGGCCTCGACCAGTTCGCGCTACTCGGACTTCATCAAGCACGCCAATCGTGCCGAGCTCCACGCCAAGATCGATGGCGCCTGGGCAGCGAAGGTCCAGCGCTATCCGGATGCGCAGGCGCCAGCAGGCGGCGTCAGTTCTACGGCACGCGATCTCTCGCAATGGATGCGCCTTGTGCTTGGCAGCGGGGCCTATGCCGGCAAGACGCTCATCAAGGCCGATGCGCTGGACCAGACACATATTCCCTTGATGGTTCGCGGCAAGAACCCCGTCTCCGGAGGCGAGGCCTTCTACGGCCTCGGCTGGAATGTCGAATTCGGCCGGCACGGGCCGATCTGGGGTCATGCGGGCGCCTTCAGCGCCGGCGCACGCAGCCTGGTGATGCTCTTCCCCGAGGAGAAGCTTGGCATCGTCGTCATCGCCAACGCCTTTCCGACAGGCGTGCCGGAGGGGCTGTCCGACAGCTTCGCCGATCTCGTCTTCGACGGAACGCTGGGGAAGGATAAGGTAAAGGCATGGAATGATATCTATGCAGGCATGTTCGGGCCTGTGATTGCGGCGGCCAAGGCCACCTATGCCGCGCCGCCCTCTCCGGCAAGTCCGGCCGGACCGGCCAGTGCCTACGCAGGCCGCTACTTCAACGACTTCATCGGCGATGCTATTGTGTCAGGCGAAGAAGAGGCCCTTGTCCTCAAGGTCGGGCCCGCCGGTGCGCGGTCCTATCCACTGAAGCATTTCGACCGCGACCTCTTCGTGACCTTCCCCGATGCCGAGATGCCGGACAGGCCCTCGGCCGTCAGCTTTGCCGTCGGCCCCGACGGCAAGGCGTCGGCCGTGACCATTGATTTTCTCAACGACAATCATCTCGGCACGCTGCAACGCGTGGGGGATTAGCCGCCGCGGGGCGGGCGAGCCTTTGCCGGTTCAGGATGCCGGGCCGAACTGGAGCAATTTGAAGCAATCACCGCTGCCCGATGTCGCCTGCGTCAGGAAGGGTTTCGACCGGTCGATCCATTCCTGGTGCGATCTGGCATCGGCTTCGATCTCATTGGCCGGTGCAAGCTTGACGAAACCGCGCCCCTTGCTGAAAAGCCAGCACGCGCGGCCGAGAAACCGCCTGCTGCGCTGGCGCAGGAGATCGGCATCATAAAAGACGTCGAGCACCTCCTGCTTGATCTTCCGCTCCTTTTCGGGATTGGCGATCGCAACCTCGATCGGCTCGCCGCCGATCGCATCCTGCAGGTCCTTGTAATCCAGGGCGATCTGGGTGGTGGCATATTTGATGTCGCTCTCGTCCCGGACGATGTTGAACCATAGCGTGGGGTCGAGCTCGTTGGCGACGAACGATGCTTCGAAGTCGCGTGACAGATTGAGAATATCGAATCCCTGAACATCGACGTCGCGCTCGACCAGAAGGATCTGGGAAACCTGTTTGGCGAGCGCCGTTCCGTGGGCGCTGACGGCGGCATTGTTGCTGCCGAGTTCCGGACTGACATAGGTGCCGCCGTCATCCAGCAGCGCATCGAATTCGCCGAGGGCCTCCACGACAGCGCTGCCGCGGGCAATACGCGCCGCCAGTTTGGCGAGAACCTGCTGGAGCTCCGTTTCGCGCTTGCGCTGGTCCTGATAATTCTGCTGGAAAAAGAAGATGAAAAGGGACACGCCAATCCCGATCATGATCACGCCCAGCTGCGAAAAGATATTGCGATAATATTCCAGCAGCTTTTCACGATGGCGCACGTCGTCGCGCACACTGTGCGCCACACGAAGATTGACGATCAGCGAAACGATCAGGAGCCCGGCACCGACCAGGATCAGGCCGCCGATCAGCAGGTAGCCATAGCCCGAGTTCAAATCCATTCTTTTGCCGCGCTCCCCGAAACCCCAGACAGCGCAGACTAATACCATTCCGCTTCAACACCTACGTTTTCATAGGAGCGCCGGCGAAGGATCCCCACCATTCGGCCACTGTTCTTACAGCCAGGTCTATGCTCGCCATCCGCCTCGTTTCGTGGCGGTCTTCTCGCAGCCGGATTCAGGCCGCGTGCTTGGAACCAATGACGGGCGAGACTGTTCAGCTATGACTTTGATCCGACGCTGGCGTGCCCGGCCCGGCTGGGCATGCGGCGATCTTGAGGAGTTCTCATCATGAAGATTTCGTCCAGGTTTCGTTCAGTCGTGGTTGCCGTCATCACTGCGGCGGCAGTTAGTTTTGCCAGCGTCGCGCATGCCGACAGCGGTACGATCCGCTTCGCCGTCTACAAGGCGGCCTTCTTCATCGGCGGCTCCGGAGGCGAGGGCACACTGACCTTCCATGGTCGCCGATATCCCATCTCGGTCGGCGGCATCTCGGGCGGCCTCGCCTTCGGCGCCTCCAAGACCTATTTCAAAGGTACCGTGCGCCACATACGCCGCGCCCGGGATGTGACCGGGGTGTACGGTGCAGCGGGCGGTGGCGGCGCGCTCGGCAAAGGGGCCCAGGTGATCGTCATGACCAATGACAAGGGTGCCCAACTCGAACTCACGGGCAGGCAGGTAGGCCTGCAAGTCAATGCCGATCTCAGCGGGATGAGCATCTCGCTGAAATAAGGACAGTCACTGCATTCGTCATTCCTTGGATGGGCCGGATTTGGCCGCTCCAAACCGCAGCCCATCCATCAGCAGCGACACCAATCGGCGCGAGCGGTCGCGCCAGTCCTTGGTGTCCGGGGCCGAATAGATGCCGCCCAGCGCATGCAGCACGTCGGAGGCACCGACGTCGCCGCGGATCGAGCCGTGGGCGACCGCGGCATCGATCAGCCGCCGCAAGGCGAGCGTCACCCTGCCCGAAACGTCGGAGAACAGGGTGGAGTTGGTCGTGAGCAGGATGCGCAGGCTTGTCGATAGCCCGCGCTTGGTGGCGATATAGTCGACGAAGCGCTGCATCCATTGTTCGAGCGCCATGTCGGGCGGATGATCGCGAGCGAGCTCGTCGGCCGCCTGGCACAGTCCTTCCACTTCGCGCCGGTAGACCACCTCGACCAGGTGCTCGCGGGTTGGAAAATGCCGGTAGAGCGTGCCGATGCCGACGCCGGCCTGGCGCGCAATCTCCTCCAGCGAGGCATCGACGCCATGCGCGGCAAAGGCTTTTGCCGCGACCTCGACCAGCGCGTCGCGGTTGCGCTGCGCATCGGCGCGCAGCGGTTTTGCAACGGCGGCTTCGGCCTTATCTCGAGGCATGACGGGCGGCTCCGCGGCCAATTTTTTCTCCAGTGTTGATCCGAAGCATAACCGAATAGGCAGGCCCCGTTTCAAGAACGCAGACGCTTCCACCTTCGTTACGTCTCCGACAAATATAATCGCAAGTAAATATAATCACAGGATCGAGTCTGCGCCGGCGTTCCGGCAAGCGAGGCATCTTGCCCGCCTCCGGTGGACGACCGGTGGATGACGACGAAGGATATTTCCTCGCGGCCGGCACTCCTCATCTGTTCGGCCGATGCCATGGGGCAAAAATGAGCCCACGTTGAGCACGATCCCCTCAGGATCATTGGACTGTCCTGCCCCTACAGACAGTCCAGAGAGCACCACCGGCTTGGGCCGGTGGTGCTTTTTTGTCTCCAGGCATGACGGCTGGCTGCCCTGCCAATTCTCTCCAATGTCGATCAATTTCGATCCGGGGCTTGAACAGGGCAGGGCAGGCCCTTAGGTAATAAACGGAGGCGCCTCCGATTTGTGGAGCGCCTTTATCATGTAATCACGGGATCGGGTATGTCACGTCTTTCGACCTCGCAAGCCGCGGCCCTACCGGAGGTCGCACCAAGTCAAGCGGACCCCCTCTGCCCTGCCGGGCATCTCCCCCGCAAGGGGCGAGACTAGCCTTCACCTAGCCATAAGCTGACCTTGCCGCTCGCCGGCCGGGCGCCAGATCAATCCCTCCCGCGTCAAGCAACTGGAGCCAGACGCCCCATGACAAGCAAAACCCGAACTCCAATCCAACTTCAAATCAACGGACATCGACATGAGCTGGAGGTCGAACCGCGCGTTACGCTGCTCGACGCCTTGCGCGATCATCTCGGCCTGACCGGCACCAAGAAGGGCTGCGACCAGGGCCAGTGCGGCGCCTGCACGGTCCATATCGACGGCCAGCGCGTGCTGGCTTGCCTGACGCTTGCCACCCAGGCTGAAGGCAGGGACATCACCACCATCGAAGGGCTTGCCGGGGAGGACGGCACGCTGCATGCGGTGCAGGCCGCCTTCCTCGAACAGGACGCCTTCCAGTGCGGCTATTGCACGCCGGGCCAGATCATGTCGGCGGTCGCCTGCATCCGCGAGGGCCATGCAGGTTCCTACGAGGAGATCCGCGAATACATGGCCGGCAATCTCTGCCGCTGCGGTGCCTATCCTCATATCGTTGCCGCCGTGCGCCAGGCGGCCGTGGAGGCCGCATCATGAGGGACTTTTCGTATCTCCGCGCCGGCTCCGTCGACGCGGCCCGTGAGGCAGCAGCACTGCCGGGCGCCATGCTTTTGGCCGGCGGCACGACGCTTGTCGATCTCGCGAAATGCGGCGTTGCCGAACCCGAGACCGTGGTCGACATCACCCACCTCAAGGGACTGGACACGATTGCCGTCGATGAACGGGGCGCGATGATCGGCGCGCTGGCCAGGATGAGCAGCGTCGCCGATCATGCCGATATCAAGAGCAGGTTCCCCGCCGTCTCGGAAGCATTGTGGCAGGCCGCGTCGGCGCAGCTGCGCAACATGGCGACGATCGGCGGCAATCTGATGCAGCGTACGCGCTGCCCCTATTTCCGCGATCCGGCGAATTTCCCCGCCTGTAACAAGCGCTCGCCCGGCAGCGGCTGCTCGGCGATCGGCGGCGTCACCCGCGGCCATGCCGTGCTCGGCACCAGCGAGGCCTGCATCGCCACCTATCCCGGCGACCTGGCTGTTGCACTCGTCGCCTTCGACGCGATCGTCTATCTCGGCGACCGTCAGGTCGCCGCCGATGATTTTTTCCTGCTGCCTGGCAGCACGCCCGAACGAGAACATGCGATCGCGCCCGGCGAGATGATC
>NZ_SUEG01000091.1:0-4428 GCF_005063415.1 Mesorhizobium sp. | reverse complement strand
CGTCTCGGCCGCCGCCTGCCGCTCGACGTATCTCAAGGTCCGCGACCGCCAGTCCTATGAATTCGCCGCGGCAAGTGCTGCGGTCGGCATTGAATTCGAAGCCGACGGAAGGACAATTCGCGATCTGCGCGTCGCGCTTGGCGGCGTCGCCACCAAGCCATGGCGCGCCCGTGTCGTCGAAGAGGCGCTGAAAGGCAAAGTGCTCGAGCCGGAGGTCGTCAGGCAAGCCAGCCTGCTCGCCGTCGAGGGCGCCGTCGAACATGGCGCCAACCACTACAAGATCGAACTGGCGCCGCGCGTCGTCGCCCGCGCCATCCTCAAAATGGGAGAAACGGCATGACCGTTCACGAGTTGAGAACAAGACCCGGCGATGCCAAACGCGGCGACGCTTCGGACGGTGCCGTCCTCGCCGATCAGGTCGGCGGCCGGCTGTCGCGCGTTGACGGCCTGGCCAAGATCACCGGTGCTGCCAAATACGCCGTCGAGCATCAGCTCGAGGGGCTCAGCCATGCGGTGCTGGTCGAGAGCACCATTGCCGCCGGCCGCGTGCGTTCGATCGACACGGCGGCGGCCGAAGCCGCGCCGGGCGTGCTGCTGGTGCTGACGCCCGACAATATGCTGCCGCTGAGAACCGCAACGGACTGGCTGGGCACGCCGCCTCCGGCCGTCGTCTATTGCCCGCTGGCGCGCGACATCACCTTCAGCGGCCAGCATCTCGCGGCGGTGGTGGCCGAGAGTTTCGAGCAGGCGGTCGCGGCCGCAGCACTGGTCAAGATCGCCTATGACGAGGCGCCGGCGATCGTCGACCTCAGCGATCCAAAGGCCGGCGACGGCATCCCCGTCGATGCGATGACCAAGGAATGGGGCGAGGCGGAGACAGCGTTCGCCTCGGCTCCGGTCAGGATCTGCAACGCCTACAACACGCCGCGCGAATACCAGGCGCCGATGGAGCCGCATGGCCTGATCGCGAAGTGGCAGGGCGACCAGCTGACGGTCTGGGAGCCGAGCCAATGGCTCGACGGCATGGCGCGGACCTATGCCGAATGGTTCGGCGTGCCGTTCGAGAATGTGCGCCTTGTCTCGCCCTATATTGGCGGCGGCTTCGGCTCCAAGGCGTTCGCCTACGGCTACGGCGCGGTGGCGGCGGCGGCCGCGAAAATGCTGGGACGGCCGGTGAAGCTGGCGGTCACCAGGCCGCAGACCTTCACCGCCTATGGTGGACGGGCAGCGACGCGCCAGACGGTGGCACTCGGCGCCAACGCAGAGGGTCAGATCCAGTCGATCGTGCATCGCGGCGTCAACGAGACCTCGGTCGACGGCATGTGGGTCGAGCCGCTCGGCTCGGTCACCTCGGTCATGTACGCGACGCCGAATTTCTCGTCGCGGCAGAACGTCGTGCGGGTCAACACGGTGGTGCCGGGGGCATTGCGCGCGCCGGGCGAGAACCCGAGCGCCTTCGGCATCGAAAGCGCGATCGACGAGCTCGCCTATGAGGTCGGTATCGATCCGCTGGAAATCCGTCTCAGGAACTATGCCGAGCAGGATCCGCATGCGAAGAAGCCGTGGTCGACACGGCAGCTGCGTGAGGCGTTCGCGGCCGGCGCCGAAGCCTTTGGCTGGTCGAAGCGGAACCCCCGGCCGCGTTCGATGCGCGACGGCAACCAGCTGATCGGCTGGGGCGTCGCCGCCGGCACCTACCCGGTGCGGCGCGCCTATGGCGAGGCGGTCGTGCGCATTCTCGCTGACGGCTCGGTCGAGGTCGAAAGCTCGTCGATCGACATGGGGCAGGGTACCTACACGATCCTGGCGCAGACCGCCGCCGAGGTGGTGGGCGTGCCGGCGGAAAACGTCGTCGTCAAGTTGGGCGATTCCCGCTATGCCCGCGCCGGTGTCACCGGCGGTTCGCGGCTGGCCGGGGTAATGACGGGCGCTGTCCACAAAGCGGCGAGTGTCGCGCTCGACCAGTTGGTCGGGCTCGCCATCAGCGATCCGGCTTCGCCGTTCCACGAACTGCAGGCCAACACGCTCGTCGTCGCCAATGGCCGCATCGCCTCGCCGCGCGGCAACGGGCCTGAAGTCTCCATCGCCGAACTGCTCAGGAGCGTCGGGCGCGAGCATATCGAGGCGAAGGGCGACACCATGCCGGCCAATTCGACGGTCGAGGACCGCTACAAGAACTACACCACCATAGCCATGGCGCTGCCGCACACCGAGGGCGACTATTCCCGCCACAGCTGGTGCGCGCATTTCATCGAAGTGCGCGTCGACGAGGACTTTGGCACGGTTCGTGTGTCGCGCGTGGTATCGGCGCTGGATTCGGGCCGGCTCTACAACCCCAAGCTCGCCGAAAGCCAGTGGAAGGGCGGCATCATCATGGGCATCGGCCAGGCGCTGCTGGAGGAAGGCCTCGTCGACCGCCGGCATGGGCGCATCGTCAACAACAACCTCGCCGACTATCTCATCGCCACCAATGCCGACATTCCAGACATCGACGTGATCTCGGTCGGTATTCCCGATCCGCATTCCTCGGTGCTCGGCGGCAAGGGGGTCGGCGAGCTGGGCATCGTCGGCGTGGCGCCGGCGATCGCCAACGCGGTATTCCACGCCACAGGGAAAAGGGTGCGGGACCTGCCGATCACGCTGGAGAAGCTGATTTAAAAGCAGACGGCGAAGCTGCCGATCTCCTCTCAAGACCTGGGTTCCTCGCCCACCGCGAAGCGGGGGAGAGATGGCCGCGAAGCGGCCGGAGAGGGGGCCTTCGTAGAGCGCGGTTCCCCTCTCCGTCTCGGCTTCGCCGAGCCACCTCTCCCCACTTTCGTGGGGCGAGGAACCCAAGCTGGAATGAAGCCGCGCTCTGCCTTTTCAGGCTCACCACGACAGGCTGAACGCGAGCTTGCCGAAATGCCGGCCGCCTGCCGCCATGTGGGCGTAGGCCTCGGTCGCCTGGTGCTGGCTGTAGATTGTGTCGATGACCGGATCGATACGGGCGGCGCCGATGGCGCGCGCCGCGTCGCGCAGGTCGGATACCGAACCGGTGTTGTTGCCCACCACCTTGAGTGCCTTGATGATGATCGGCAGCAGGTTTGTGGTGGCCTCAGCGCCGGTGACGAAGCCGATGGTGAACACCGTGCCGCCCGGCGCGGTGGCATTGATGGAGCGGGCGAAGGTGGCCGAGCCGCCGGCTTCGACGATCAGGTCGGCGCCGAGGCCGTCGGTCAGTTCGAGCACCTTGGCGTCCCAGTCCGGTGTTCCATGATAGTTGATGAGATGATCCGCACCCAAGGCCTTGGCGCGCGCCAGCTTTTCGTCAGACGACGAGGTGATGATGACCGTGGCGCCGGCTGCCTTGGCCAGCTGCAGGGTCAGGATCGAGACACCGCCGGTACCGAGCAGGACGACGACCGACCCCGGCCCGGCATCGGTGGCGCGAAGCGCATTCCATGCTGTGGTGCCGGCGATCGGCAGCGTCGCTGCCGCTTCGAAGGACAGATGCGCAGGCATCGGCACGACGGCATTGGCCGGCAGCGCCACATATTCGGCGAGCGAGCCGGGCAGCGTCAGGCCGCGCATCTCTCTGGTCTCGTAAGGCCGCGGACGGCCGCCGATCCAGCGTGGTTTTGCATGGGCGATGACGCGGTCGTTGATGGCGAGCCTCGACACGCCCTCGCCGATACCGACGATCTCGCCGGCGCCGTCGACGACGGGAATGAGCGGAAAGCTCGGACCTGGATAGTTGCCGCTCGCGATCGCGACATCGACAAAATTGAGGCTTGCGGCGCGCAGGCGGATCAGCACTTCGCCGCGCTGCGGTTCAGGCGTGGGAACGGTGGCCTCGCGAAACGCGTCCAGTCTCGGGGCAGTCAGTTCGATGGCTTTCATGTCTCACTCCGGTTGATGGGCCGATTGAGGGGCCGGGATTGAGTGAAACTAGCTGCTGCGCTATTGGTGTATAATCCTCGGCTTTTACATTTGAGCTCTGCGCCTGATGCAGCAATCGCACGAACCGGCAGCATTGGCCGAAATGGCCGCCTTCGCGGCAATCGCCGAAGCACGCTCCTTCACCAAGGCGGCGGCTCGCATCGGCCGCGACGCGACGATCCTGTCGCGGCGCCTTGCCTCGCTGGAAGAGCGGTTGGGCGTGCGCCTGCTGCACCGGACGACGCGAAGCGTGTCGCTGACCGAGGCGGGTTCGGAATTCCTCGCCCGCGTTCGTGCCATTCTGGCCGCCGTCGACGAGGCCGAGGCTACAGCGTCGGCGCATGCCGGCGGCGGACCGCGCGGCGTGCTGCGGCTGGCGCTGCCCGGCTCGTTCGGGCGCATGTGGATCGGCCCGCTGCTGCCGCAGTTTCTCGCCGAATTTCCCGATGTCCGTATCGAGGCCGAGTTCTCCAACCGCTTCGTCGATCTCGTCGCCGAGAATTTCGATGT
>NZ_SUEG01000090.1:9645-21602 GCF_005063415.1 Mesorhizobium sp. | reverse complement strand
GTCGTGGATCTGGCCACGGATCGTGCACTGCTCGGGCTTCGGCTCTTTCCCCACGCAAGCGCCGTTTTCCAGTTCGGTTCCGCGCGGGCAGACGCAGCGTCCGTCCTCGGTACGGATCTGGCCTTTGAGCAGAACGCAAGGTCTTGGCTTCGGCACGATGACCGTGCCGCCGCCGGACGAGCATTGGCCATTGCGGAAGGTCGTGCCGGGCGGGCAGACGCAGTTGCCGGCGTCGTTCATGACGAAGCCTTGCGAGCATTCCTTCTTCACCTCATTCCTGATGGTGAAGGGATGGCAGGCATAGGCTTTGCCGCGATCACCCTGCACGTTGGCCGCACCGCGGGACAACACGTCGCCACCGCCTTGCACCGGCGTGTTCGGAGACAGCACGCCGACGCAGTTCTGGCCGTTGACGGTGCCCTGCAGATTGGCCAGACGGCCATCGTCGGGAATGATCACGGTCACATTGTGCACGTGGCTTTCCCCGGCGCCGATCGTCAAATTGGCGACGCAGGACAGAGGCAAGGTTGCCGGCTCCGGCGAGCAGCCGAAGGGCGGATCGATCGAGGTGATCGCAACCCCTTCCAGCCGGCCGAGGCCTTCGACGCCGATGGCATCGCCGATGCGAACCGGACCGGAGAAGGCGCTCGTCCCATCGTTCGTGATGGTGATCTCGAACGAGCAGGGCTGGCCGGGCTTGCACTCGGCGTCGCCGGTCTTCTCGACGCGGATGGTCGAGGCGCCGCCCTTGGCGCAGGCCTGGCCGATCGGATAGACGATGTCGTCTCCCGGAGCCGGGCCGTAGGAGCCGCGTGCGCAGTTCTCGAATTCGCCGTTCGCGGCAACCGTCACGTCGAAATGGCGGCTGGTTCCAGGCGTCATAACACCACCGGGAATCTGGCAGGACAGTGTATTGGCCGGAACCGGTCCGCAAGCCCATTCCGCGCCGTCTGGGGTGACGGTCTGGATCTGGACCGGCGCTCCGCCGGCTATCAGCGTCGCGGCATCGTTGACCCGCACCGGACCGGTCGGGGCAGTGGTGCCCAGGCTGATGACGGTAATGCGGCAGGAAACGACCGCAGCACCGGCCAGCGAGCCATTGCACACCTTGGTGATGCGCAGGGCCGGCTGGCCGCCATTCGGATGACGGATGCGTTCCTTGGCGCAGGCCCTGTTGTTGGTGAGGTCGTTCTCACCGGGAATAGCCTTCACCTCGGCGCAGTTCTCGACACTATCGGGCCGGTAGTTGGCCGGCATCACCGCCCTGACGAAGATCGGCGTCGAGGCGCCAGGCAACAGCACTATGCCGGCATTGTCGCAGCGGAACTGGCCGGGGCCGTTCGGCCCGCACGTCCATGGCGGCGTCGGGCCGAAGGTCGAGGATGCCGGCACGCCGCCCGGATAGGTATCGACGACCGTCAGCGGCCCATTATAGGGGACGCTGCCATTGTTGATGATGTCGATCACGAAGGTGCAGACGCCATCGGCCGAACAGAATTCGGTACGGGCGCGCTTCTTCAGGATCAGATCGATCTTCTTCTCCACCGGCGGCCGGCAGTCGCGGTCACGATCGCCACGCCGGCAGACCGGGATCGAAGCACAGCCGCGATCGTTTTGCTGGCTGCCGAAAAGCGGCTTGCCGCTGGCGCCGTAATTGTAAGTGGCGCAATTGCGCAAGACACTGCCTCGCCAGCCTGCGGCCGGCTTGAAGCCGAGCTTGAGGTCGACAGAGGCACCCGGACTGAGCGTGGTCACCGGATGAGTGCAAATCATCGGGGTGGTTGCAGGCGCGCAGACCCAGGGCGGGTTCGGCCCTGAATCGAGGGTGGAGCCGGCCGGCAGGGTGACTTCGTCGAGCACGATCTTGCCGTGGTAGGGCGCATCGCTGACACTGGTGACCCTGATGGTGAAGTCGCAGCCGCCGCCCATCGTGCAACGTTGCACGTCGGCGCGCTTTTCGACTTTCAGATCCGGTTCCTTGTCCTTCGGCGGGCAGCGCTGATCACGCGGGATGACGATGTCGATGGTCTGCGTGCAGCACAGGCCCCAGCCCTCCTTCGGGCCGGCATAGGTTTCGATACCGGTGACGATGATGTGGATGACGTCGCCGGGTGAAGCGCCGACGATCTTCCAATTGAGCACACCGCCGCCCGCCGGCACCAATTGCGTGTCGGGAATGATGGTGATGCCGGGTGTCGTCGTCGAAAGCTGCACCCATTTGCCAGCCATCTCTGGGCCGAACGGCATATGATAGATGAAGGCGCCGCCGCCGGGCACGCAATCGACCGTGCCGCGCTCCACCTTGAAGCATTCCTTGCCGGGAGGTGGAGGCGGCGGGTTGCACCTGGTGACGTCGATCTTGATCGAGGTCTTTGCACCCGTGAGATAATTGCCGTCGTCCGGCTTGCCCGGATCCTGCGACAGGATTTCGATGCCGGCGCCGCGTTCGCGGCTCACCTTGACCACGCCCTGGTTGTGAACGATCGTCGGCGACGGAAACGCCGCATGGTCGATCTTGGCTGTGATCTGGAACGTGATGACGCGCTCGTTCGCAGCGCCGATGCCGTCGAGATCGCTGGCGGAAATCCGGAAATCGGACACCGTCGCGGTATCGTCCGGGCCAGCCGAACTGCTGATCGCAGCGCCGGGCAGCGGTCCGCCGGACGCATCGGTGCCGTCGCCGGTCACATGTACGCCGACGATGCGCAGGCCATGCGGGAGCTGGTCCCTGAAATCGAGCCTGACCTTTTTCAGCATGGCCGCGAGGCCCGGGCTGGCAAAACCCTGCGGATTGCCGCGCAAGCCAAAGCTCAGCGAATATACGACATAGTCGCAGCCTCGCTGGGTGCCTTTCTTGGTGAAGAAGGGCACGATCCGGCCCGGCTCCGGATTGACGATACGAGGATTGTCGAAATCGAGCTTGGTATCGGGAATGACAGTGACCGCATCGGCAGGCTTGGTCTTGGCCGGAGCAAGGTCTTCAGCGAAGCCCTGCAGCGGGCTCAGCATGGCGACCGCGATACCGGCCGCCAAGAGCCAGCGCGCGCCGCGCCTGGCGAGTGACAGGGGTTTCATGATGGTCTCCATGACGATTGATTGTTTGCCGGTTGATTGGCTGCTCGTCGCAAGCAGGGAAAGTGCAAGATTGCTCATCTTCCCCTCCTCACGGTTCGCAGCTGACGGCTGGGGTCCTGAGCGGCAAGGTCATCTTGCAGCAAGGGTAGTAGCCACCCTTGTCGCGGTCGGACTGCCTGTAGAAGCAGAGCCCGACATCGACCCTGTCGCCAGGATAATGGCCGGTGATGCCGATCGTGAATGGCGCGCCGGGCGCATGCGACAGGGGTGAAGTCACCCCGACGCCAGGCGTCCTGGACAGAGCCTTGATCGAATCGCCGCCAAAGCCGGCATGGTCATGGAGATAGAGATCGGCCTCGAGGCCGGAGGGGGTGCAGAAATACCTGACATCCTCGACGTCGAGGCAAGGAGGCAGATTGCCGGGGGGCGGGAAGTCCGGCGGATAGAACGGTGGCAGATAGCCGCCCGGCACCTGCTCGTAATAGCCGGCACGGCCTTCGCAGGGGCGCCAGACCTCGACGTCGCCGACATGGCCTTCGACTTCCGGGTCTTCGAAATAAGTGTCGAAGTCGACGAACCACGAGCCGAAAGGCGGCACGTTGGCCGGCTTGACCACCGCCGTCGGCGTGATCTGCACGCCGTGCACGGCAAGCGGCCCGCCGGCAGCGAGCCGTTCGGCGAACTCCGGATTGTCGCGCAACTTGTCGCCGGTGTCGACCAGCGTGTCGGTGCATACGCCGGTATCGAGATTGCCTTCGGCATCGTAGCCATATTGCAGGTCGAGGCCGCCGGCCGACTGCCGGTTGTCTTGCGGGAAGCCGACCGCATATTCCTGCGGCACTTCCACCCAGGCCGATTCCGTCGCCGGATCGTCCGGGTTTTCGCGCCAGTAGCGGATGACCTCACCCTTGCCGGAATCGGCGAACTGGCTGTAGTCGTAGCGGTTCTCCACCGGGCCGCGCTGGGCCAGATACATGAAGCCCTTGTTGTCGAAAGCGATGTCGGTGACCGCGTAATCCTTGTCGGCCTTGACCGTCAGTTCCCAGCGCGGGTCGCCGGCGAAACTGCCGTCGCTGGCAATGCCCACCGACCAGATCTCCGCCTTTTCCCCGACCGAATAATAGAGCCGGCCGCCACGATAGGCGACCGACCAGACGCGGCGCTCGTCCTGCGTGTAGCCCCAGCTGTCGGGTTCCTCGCTGTCGAAGGCAGCACCCTGGATGTCCGTCACCGAGCCGTCGTCGGCAAGGGCGGCAAGCCCGTGCGCCGGGCGGCCGGCTATGCCGTGGTCGAACGTGTCGAGCAGCGCGCCATTGGCGTCGATGCGGTGGATGAGGCCGGTGTCGAGATCGCTGGCGAAGAACTGGCGGTGGATGTTATCGAAAGTGACGTCACCGATGCCCGAGCCGCTATTGGCGTCGATATCGGCGAATTTCGAGACGGCGCCGGTGATGCCGTCGATCTTCCAGATCGTTCCGGGGCCGCCGCCATTTTCGGTGCCGAACTGGCCGTCCATGAAGACCGCGTCAGCCGTGCCGCGGCGCTGCCGCTCCGGCCGGCCGTCGCCGTCGCCATCTGGTGTGACGATGCGGATGCCGTGCAGCGACGTGGCGCCGGCATAGAGGTTTGGAATGGCCGATGGAGCGCCGTCGCGCACGCCGTCGTCATAGGCGATGCCGAACACCTGGCCGATTTGCCCGGCCGTGACCTCGAACGGTGGCGGGGTGAAGACCAATTGGCCAGACGCCGGCCCGCCCAGCCTTGAGACGTCGAAGATGCGCAAGGTCGCGCGCGCCGTGTCGATAAAGGTTTCGTCGACGGGATCGACGCCCGGCGGCAGGCCTTCCTCGAAATTGGGAATGATGGTGCCGGAGAATCCGGTCACTGCCATCGAGCCGGGATAGATGATCTGGGTTTCCTGGGCCTGGGCCGAGCCACCGAGCCAGAGCCCAGCGGCGAGCGCCAAGATCGACAATCCGCTGGCAGCCTGGCCGCTGGCAGCCTGGATGGCGCGGCGCAAACGGCCGGCACGAGAGCGCACCAACGCGCCGTGGTCGCAAGACATGGATCTCCCCCCACAGGTCATGGGAGAAACATCCGGTTCCGGCGCGCAAATCAGGGCAAGGCGCGGCGTTCCGGCACGTTCATCCCTGATCGAATTGTCTGCTTTCCTCAACGTCACGATACGCTTGCGTCCGCGCAGGGTCAACGGAACCAGCGAAAAGCCCAGCGCATCGACCCGGTCCCGAAAGGCGATGATCGCGCTGAGCTCCTGCTGTTCCCGGAGACCATGGAGCCTCTGGATCTGTGGTCATGGGGTTTCCTTTCCGGGGCCGCACCACGCGGCACCTGAGCGTCAGTCGCGGGGTGAGACGGAAAGGTTCATGGGCTGGGGGCCGGGCCGGCTGGTCATCGCCGGAAAATACGGGCCTGCCGGTCCCGAATCCGATCAACCGCGATGAATGGTGAACGCCTTGCGCAGAATGCTTGCGCGCCACGCAGCGTGTTCTTATATACGCGCCAAGCCGTCCAGCGCCGAATGCCGGTTGCCGGAGCGGAATTTCTTGTGAACAGGGGCTTTCGTCGGAACGCCTGTACGGGTCCTGAGAGCCTGCTTAGCGGAGAGATTAGAACAATGGCAAAAGTAATCGGTATCGATCTGGGAACAACCAACTCCTGTGTCGCCATCATGGACGGCAAGGAATCCAAGGTCATCGAGAATGCGGAAGGCGCGCGCACGACCCCTTCCATCGTCGCCATCAACAGCGACGGCGAGCGCCTCGTCGGCCAGCCGGCCAAGCGCCAGGCGGTTACCAATCCTGAGAACACCATTTTCGCGGTCAAGCGCCTGATCGGCCGCCGCTACGACGATCCGGTGACGGAGAAGGACAAGAAGCTTGTCCCCTACAAGATCGTCAAGGGCGACAATGGCGACGCCTGGGTCGAGGCCGGCGGCAAGAAGCAGTCGCCCAGCCAAATCTCGGCAATGATCCTGCAGAAGATGAAGGAAACGGCGGAGGCCTATCTCGGCGAGAAGGTCGAGAAGGCGGTCATCACCGTTCCGGCCTATTTCAACGACGCCCAGCGCCAGGCGACCAAGGATGCCGGCAAGATCGCCGGCCTCGAAGTGCTGCGCATCATCAACGAGCCGACGGCGGCCGCGCTTGCCTATGGTCTCGACAAGAAGGAAGGTAAGACGATTGCCGTCTATGACCTTGGCGGCGGCACGTTCGATATTTCGGTGCTCGAAATCGGCGACGGCGTGTTCGAGGTGAAATCGACCAATGGCGACACCTTCCTCGGCGGCGAGGATTTCGACATGCGTCTGGTCGAATATCTGGCGGCCGAGTTCAAGAAGGAACAGGGCATCGACCTGCGGAACGACAAGCTCGCCCTGCAGCGCCTCAAGGAAGCGGCTGAAAAGGCCAAGATCGAGCTGTCGTCCACCACGCAGACCGAAATCAACCTGCCCTTCATCACCGCCGATGCCACCGGCCCCAAGCATCTGACGCTGAAGCTGACGCGGGCGAAGTTCGAGAGCCTGGTCGAGGATCTCGTCCAGCGCACGATCGATCCCTGCAAGGCGGCGCTCAAGGATGCCGGTCTGAAGGCCGGCGAAATCGACGAAGTCGTCCTGGTCGGCGGCATGACCCGCATGCCCAAGATTCAGGAGATCGTGAAGCAGTTCTTCGGCAAGGAGCCGCACAAGGGCGTCAACCCGGATGAGGTCGTCGCATTGGGCGCCGCCATCCAGGCCGGCGTGCTGCAGGGCGACGTCAAGGACGTGCTGCTGCTCGACGTGACGCCGCTGTCGCTCGGCATCGAGACGCTGGGCGGCGTGTTCACGCGGCTGATCGAACGCAACACGACGATTCCGACGAAGAAGAGCCAGGTGTTCTCCACGGCCGAGGATTCGCAGTCGGCGGTGACCATCCGCGTCTTCCAGGGCGAGCGTGAAATGGCCGCCGACAACAAGGCGCTCGGCCAGTTCGATCTGGTCGGCATCCCGCCTGCGCCGCGCGGCGTGCCGCAGATCGAGGTTACCTTCGACATCGACGCCAACGGCATCGTCAACGTCTCGGCCAAGGACAAGGGCACCGGCAAGGAGCACCAGATCCGCATCCAGGCGTCCGGCGGCCTTTCGGACGCCGACATCGAGAAGATGGTCAAGGACGCCGAGGCCAATGCCGAAGCCGACAAGAAGCGGCGCGCGCTGGTCGAGGCCCGCAACCAGGCCGAGGCGCTGGTGCATTCCTCGGAGAAGTCGCTGAAGGAATATGGCGAGAAGGTTTCCGAGGCCGACCGCACGGCGATTGCCGATGCGATCGCGGCGCTGAAGACCGCTGCCGAAGGCGACGACGTGACCGAGATCGAGGCCAAGACGCAGACGCTCGCCGAAGTCTCGATGAAGCTCGGCCAGGCCATGTACGAGGCTTCGCAGAAGGAAGCCGCCGAGGCCGACGCCAAGGCTGATGCTGCCAAGGACAGTGACGTCGTCGATGCCGATTTCGAGGAAATCGACGAAGACGACGAGAAGAAGAAGTCGGCCTGAACCGCCTGACGGTACAGGTGAGGAAAAAGCCCGGCGCGCAGCCGGGCTTTTTTGCAACCCTTTACCGGAAAAACGCGGAACTGCCCGAAAAAATGCGGACAAAGCCTCGTAGACACTGGCATCCCGGCTCCATCACACCTAAATCGGAACAGCGTGCCGGCAAACGACGCAACGATGCTTCAAGACGTTGAATATCCGGACTGCGGGAGAACATGAAAGCTGATTTTTACGAAACGCTGGGCGTGCAAAAGGGCGCCGACGAGAAGGAGCTCAAGAGCGCTTTTCGCAAGCTCGCCATGCAGTTCCATCCCGACCGCAACCCAGGCGACCATGCCTGCGAGCACAAGTTCAAGGAAATCAACGAAGCCTACGAGACACTGAAGGACCCGCAGAAGCGCGCCGCCTATGATCGCTTCGGCCACGCCGCCTTCGAGCACGGCGGCATGAATGGCGGGGCGCAAGGCTTTGGCGCTGGCGGCTTCGCCGACATTTTCGAAGACATTTTCGGCGACATGATGGGCGGGCGCCAGCGCCGCTCGTCCGGCGGCCGCGAGCGCGGCGCCGACCTGCGCTACAATATGGAAATTACGCTGGAAGAGGCATTTTCCGGCAAGACCGCGCAAATTCGCGTGCCGGCCTCGATCTCCTGTTCGGAATGCTCGGGCAGCGGCGCCAAGCCCGGCACCCAGCCCGTCACCTGCTCGATGTGCAACGGCCACGGCAAGGTGCGCGCCACGCAAGGCTTCTTCTCCATCGAGCGGACCTGCCCGCAATGCCAGGGGCGCGGCCAGACCATCAAGGATCCGTGCCCGAAATGCGCCGGCCAGGGGCGTGTCACCGAGGAGCGCTCGCTGTCGGTAAACATCCCTGCCGGCATCGAGGACGGCACCCGCATCCGGCTGGCCAATGAGGGCGAGGCCGGCCTGCGCGGCGGCCCGTCGGGCGATCTCTACATCTTCCTCGCGGTCAAGCCGCACGAGTTCTTCCAGCGCGACGGCGCCGATCTTTATTGCAAGGTGCCGATCTCGATGACGACGGCAGCGCTTGGCGGCTCGTTCGAGGTGACGACACTGGACGGTACCCAGACGAAGGTGAAGGTGCCGGAAGGCACCCAGAACGGTCGCCAGTTCCGCCTCAAGGGCAAGGGCATGCCGGTGCTGCGCCAGCCCAATATCGGCGACCTCTACATCCAGACCGTGGTTGAGACGCCGCAGAACCTTTCGCGCCGCCAGCGCGAATTGCTGGAGGAATTCGAGCAGCTTTCCTCAAAAGACAATTCGCCTCAGTCGAGCGGATTTTTCGCGCGCATGAAGGATTTTTTCGAAACGTTCGGCGAGCACTGAAGCTGATCCCTGGAAACGCTTCCCGAGCGTCATCAACACCTTATCCGGGGATTCGCCTTGTCTTGCACCTCGTAACTGCTAAGTAGCGTGCGAGGGGGCGTTGAGGAGGACTTTCGATGACGCGTAGTCCCGGACTGCGAAAGACGCTGGCGGAAAAGTTCGACGACGAGTTGAAGTTCTTCAAGGGCTGGATCGACAAGCCGAAGGCGGTCGGTTCGATCGTCCCGACCAGTTCCATCACCGCGGCCAAGATGGCCTCGATCGTCGATCCGACATCCGGCCTGCCGGTGCTCGAGGTCGGGCCCGGTACAGGCGTCATCACGCGCGCCATCCTCGCCCAGGGCATAAAGCCTGAGAATCTCTACGCGGTCGAATATTCCTCTGATTTCGTGCGCCATCTGCGCCAGCTTTATCCAGGCGTCAACGTCATCGAGGGCGACGCCTTCAATCTCGACGCGACGCTTGGCGACAAGCGCGACCTGATCTTCGATTCTGTGATATCGGGCGTGCCGCTGCTCAATTTCCCTGTCGCCCAGCGCATCGCCTATGTCGAGAGCCTGCTCGACCGTATCCCGGCGGGCCGGCCGATCGTGCAGCTGACTTACGGGCCGCTGTCGCCGATCCCGCCGGGCCGCGGCGACTATACGGTCGAGCATTTCCATTTCGTTATCCGCAACATTCCGCCGACGCAGCTTTGGATCTATCGGCGCGGTGCCGCATGAATTGAAGCGTTGGGTTTGAATAGCACTTGTCTTAATACCCATCGGGTGACAAGGCAGACCCATGGCTGTGATCCCGAAAATTCTTGTCTTCGCCGGTTCGGTGCGCAGCGGCGCCTATAGCGGCAGGACCGCCGACGTGGCACAGAAGGAACTTGCCATGCAGGGCGCCGAGGTGACCCGCATCTCGCTCGCCGACTATCCGCTGCCGATCCTCGACCAGGATTTGGAAAAGAACGAAGGCATTCCCGAAAACGCCGTCAAGCTCGGCCGGATGATCGCCGCCCATGACGGGCTGCTGATCGCGACGCCCGAATATAACGGCTCCATTCCGCCGCTGCTCAAGAACACCATCGACTGGGTGAGCCAGCTGCGCAAGGATGGCGGCCGGACGTTCAGGCCGCTTGCCGGCAAGGTCGCCGGCCTCTGCTCGTCTTCCAATGGACCCTTCGGCGGGATACGCTGCATCAACCATCTGCGCGCCGTGCTGGTGCGCTGCCGGATGGAAGTGGTGACACCGGAATGCTCGGTGCCGGAGGGCGGCAACGCCTTCGACGACGAGGGCAACTTCAGGGACGAGAGACTACACCAATCGATGGAGCACCTATGCCGCACGCTGATCGAGACCTCGCGCATGCTGTCGACGCGGATCGAGGCATGATCCCGGACGCCGCGCATGCCGACACAATGCAGGAAAGGCTGATCGTCGGCCTCGACCTGCCGACGCTGAAGGAGGCCGAGAAGGCGGTGCGCGAGCTCGACGGACTCGTCTCCTTCTACAAGATCGGCTACCAGCTCGCCTTTGCCGGTGGGCTCGACTTCGCCCGCGAGCTGGCCAGCGGCGGCACCAGGATCTTCCTCGACATGAAGCTGCTCGACATCGACAACGCGGTAGCCAAGGGGGTCGACAACATCGTCAAAATGGGCGTGAGCATGCTGACCATCCATGCCTATCCGAAGACGATGAAGGCGGCGGTCGAGGCTGCGAAGGGCAGCGACCTTTGCCTGCTGGGGGTCACTGTGCTGACCTCGATGGACGAGCAGGACGTGATCGACGCCGGCTATGAGTATGATCCGCATACGCTGGTGCTGAGGCGCTCCGAGCAGGCGCTGCATGCCGGCATGGGCGGCATCGTCTGCTCGGCCGAGGAAGCGGAGGCGGTGCGCCGCATCGTCGGCCCCGACCTGGCCGTCGTGACGCCGGGAATCCGGTCGAAGGGCAGCGACCATGGCGACCAGAAACGCGTGGTGACGCCGGCGCAGGCGATCCGCAACGGCTCCAGCCATCTCGTCGTCGGCCGGCCGATCGTCGGCGCGGCCGACAGGCGGGCGGCGGCGGAAGCGATCCTGGATGAAATGCGCTCGGCCTGACGCCAGGAATTAACCCGGAGAAAAGCCATGCCCAAGGGATACTGGATCGCTCGCGTCGATGTACGCGATGCGGAAGGCTACAAGGACTATGTCGCAGCTGCCAAGCTGGCCTTCGACCGCTTCGGCGCCAAGTTCCTGGCGCGCGGCGGCGCGCATGAGAAGGCAGAGGGGCCGGGCCGCGACCGCAACGTGATCATCGAGTTTCCGTCGCTTGGGGCGGCGCATGACTGCTACCACTCGCCCGAATACCAGCGCGCAGTCGCAATCCGCCAGAAGGTTGCTGACGGCGAAATCGTTCTGGTCGAAGGGATTTAGGCGAGAAGCCGGTTCGCCGCTGCCTCCGCCATCGCATCGGCGAGGCTCAGGCCCCATTGCCGGCGACAGTAATCGCGGAAATCGAAGCAGGGCAGGCCGGGGCAGACCTCGAACTCGATGAGGTGCACGCTGTCGTCGGCTTCGACCCGGAAGTCGATGGAAAACACATCCCTCAGGCCAAGCCCGACCATCAGGTTTCCGGCGATGCGACGGATTCTGGCATCGGCTCGAGGCTGGCCGTCGGCGACCGGCAGCAATGCCGGCTCTGTGTATGTTCCCAACGCTTTCGCCGCTTCGCCGGTATTGCCGTAAAGCGCCAGGCTGTCCTGCATGGTCTGGAAATCGTCGCCTGAATCGACAAAGGCGATGCCCAACGCCTCGACGCCGGTATCCGGCTTCAATCCGAGAAAACTGGCCCGCGCGTTGCGCCCGGCGACATAGGGCTGGACCACGACATCGTCGCGATAGGCGGCGAAGACGCGCCGGCTAAGCTCCAGCGCATGGCCGAGATCGTGGCAGCGCGAATCCGGCCAGATGCCGATCTTGGCGCCGACGATGCGCTTTTCGCGCTCTGTCAGGACA
>NZ_SUEG01000090.1:0-9635 GCF_005063415.1 Mesorhizobium sp. | reverse complement strand
TCGCTGGCGAGAACGGTCGCGGCATCGTCGAGCGCCACCGGCGCGAAGGTCAGGCCGCGCTTCCGGCAAGCGGCGGCAAGTGCGTCGAATTCAGCAGCGATGTCGGTCGATTGCGCCAGATAGGACGCGATTTCGGCGGCACGCGCCGGCACGTGATTGTCGGCGATCAGCCGATCGAAGCAGGCCTTTTCCGGCTCATAAACCAGGATCAGTTTCGGCTTGCGGGTTGACATGGGTGGGACGGCTCCTGGCAGCATGATTGCCTACCATCGCACGGCGAACGCATTCGACTTGCGCGGAACCGACGTCGATCGAACGCCTGCACGACAGCGAGTGCACCATCTTCTTGTTTGACCATGAAGCTTGCCGTCGGGTCCATAGGCTTCGACGACGCTGCCGCCCCAGCAAGCGTTCCACAATATGCCGTCGCCGTCGAGCACCGAACCATCGATATAGCCCTTGGCCGAGCGGTGGTCGACGAAGACCTTCGGTTCGCCAACCGGCAGTCCGGTCGCCGGATCGCAGCCGACGCGCATCAACAGGCCGGTGCTGGTGTCGGTGTAATAGGCAATGGTCCCATCCTCGGAAAAGCAGATCGAGTTGGGCACGGTAATGTCGGCATAAAGCCGGCGCAGCTCGCCCTTGAAGAACCAGTAGATCGAACCGGCGGCCTTCTCCTCGCCCTTGCCCATGGTGCCGACCCAGAAGGCGCCGCAAGGGTGAACGCGTGAATCGTTCGAGCGGGTGACCGCATTGTCGGCCTCGATCGGCGTGTGCAACGTCAGCTTGCCGGTCGCGACGTCGCGGACATGCAGGCCGGTCTCGGTGGCGATCAACTGGCGCCGGTCGTCGACGATGGCGACGGCGCTGGCCATCTGACCGAGCTCGTGGATTTTGACGGCACCGCCCGACAGGCGCTGTTCCAGGAGCTGGCCATTGACGATGTCGAACCAGTAGAGCGTGTCGGTGGCAGGGTCATAGCTTGGTCCCTCCCCGAGTTGGCAGACATGGTCGGAAAAAACCGAAACAATGCTCTCGCTCATCATGCCACTCCAAACGCCGCGTCCCAGGCCTGAACTGCGGCTTTCGCTCGCGCTGCCACTTCGTCGACGCTCATGCCCGGCTTGAACAGGCTCGAGCCAAGACCGAAGACGCTGACGCCGGCTGCCTTGTAGCCGGCAAAATCCTTATCCGAAACGCCGCCGACTGCGCCGACCAGCACACTGGCCGGCAGCACCGCGCGCATCGCCGAAATGCCTGCAGCGCCAAGCACGCTCGCCGGGAAGAATTTCAGTGCCGAGGCGCCGAGCCGGATGGCCTGGAATGCCTCGGTCGGCGTGAACACGCCGGGCATTGTCACCATGCCGTACTGCATGGCACGATCCATGACCTCGGCATCGATATTGGGGCTGACCAGCAGCCGCCCGCCGGCCTTGTGCAGGCCGTCGACATCGGCGGCGGTGAGCACCGTGCCGGCGCCGACCAGCGCCGTCGGAGGAAGCGCTTCGACAATGCTGTCGATTGAAACAAAGGGCTTGGGCGAATTGAGCGGCACCTCGATCGCTTCGATGCCGGCGCCGAAGATCGCATGGCAGATCGCCACCGCCTCGCTTGGCTTGAGGCCACGCAGGATCGCGACCAGACCGCGCTCGAGCTTTGGAAAAGGTGCGGTCTCTGTCATGCGGCAACTCCATTTCCGGCGATCATGCCATTTTCGCGCGCGGCTTCGGCAAGCCCGGCACGCACCGCCTCGTCGGCGTCGACCGCCCTGAAAGCGAGCCCGGCAAGGCCGAGCGCCTCGGCATAGAGCGCGCCAAGTGCGCCCGACGCGATCAGCACGGCGGGCACAGCGCTTGCTCCATAACGGCGATTTGCAGAAGCGATCTCGCCGCCGATCAGCAGGCCCGACAGGCAGGCGGCGGCATCCTCCGGCTTCAGGTCCTGCAACAGGCTGGCGGCGCGGATCGAGAACAGTCTTGAAACGACGTCACCGCCCTCGGCCAAGGCCTCCAGGCACCAGTCCCGGAAGAACGGACTTTCGGCGGCAACCGGCTTCGGCGGCTCGCCCAGCGAATGGCGCAGGATCGAGTGCGCGGCGAGCACCGAAAACAGCTCGCCGGTCGGCCAGGTGCCGAAGCCGGCAACGGAGCCGTCCTCGACCAGCACCCATTTCGAATGGGTGCCAGGCATGCAGACGAGGTGACGTCCCTTTGCCGGCAAACCGGCGCCGGCAAGCTGCGTTTCCTCGCCGCGCATGACGTCAGGTGCATCGGCGAGGCGTTGGGCAAGGCCAGGCACGATGCGGATATCACGGCGCTGGCCCGGAATGCGGGCAGCGCCGGCGAGGATAGCGCCAATCGGCGCCGGCACGCTGACATAGGGCGCCTCCAGCCAGCCCTGGCGCGAACCGGCCATGCCGCAAATGATGACCGGCAGCGCCTCGGCTGCGCCCATGGCGGCCAGATGCCCTTCGAGAATGGACGAAAACCCTTTGGCCTGGGCGGTGATCAGTCCGTCATCGCCGCGCTGCTCGGCGAGAACCTTGCCGCTGCCGTCGAGCAGCCAGACCCGCATACGGGTGGTACCCCAGTCGACGGCCGCGACAGACGCTGCCTTGCTCGGTGAGATCACAGGAACCCCCCGTCGACGATCAGCATCTGCGCGGTCAGCATGCGTGAGGCATCCGACGCCAGGAACAGCGCGGTGCCGACAATGTCTTCAGGTTGCATCACCTCTTTGATGCACTGCTTGGCGACGTGGGCGGCGAGCGCCTGTTCGGTGACCCAGAGCTTTCTCTGCCGCTCGGTGATTACCCAGCCGGGCGCGATCGCGTTGACACGGATCCCGTCGACGCCGAGCTTGCCGGCAAGACCTTTGGTGAGACCGACGATGCCGGCCTTGGCGGCGGTGTAGGCCGGCATATCGGGATGGTTGATGAGAAACGAGGTCGAGGTGAAGTTGATGATCGAGCCGCCGCCGGCCCGCTTCATGCCCGGCGCCACCGCTTGTGCGCTGAAGAAATGCGGACGCAGATTGATGGCATGGTTGTTGTCCCAGAACTCGACCGTGACGTCTTCGACGGCATGACGGTCATCCTGCGCGGCATTGTTGACCAGCACGGTGACGTCGCCATGCGCCTCGGCGGCCTTGACGACTGATAGCCGCAATGCCTCGATGTCGCGTATGTCGGTCTTGAGATAGAGCGGCCGCCGGCCGAGCTCCTTGTCTAACCGATCGGCCAGCGCCAGGCTCGGACGGTCGGCGATATCGATAAAGGCGACCTTTGCCCTCTGGCGGACAAAACCTTCGGTCAAGGCAGCACCAATGCCGGAGCCGCCGCCGGTGATCAGCACCGAAGCGCCTTCGAGGTCGGCAAAGCGTGCCGATGGCATCATGAAATTCTCTCCCGGTCCAATGATCTCGGTCGGCCGGCGCGCATCCTATCCAGCCGTGTCGGGCGGGCAAGGGCGAAAGAGTGGATTGTCAGGACTTATGTCCGACAAAAGGCCGCACGGGCCGCCGATCGATCAGCTGCCCGGCCGGACGCGGTACAATTCGACGGCGGCTCCGCTGGTCCCGGCAACCGGCTCAAGCCATTCCGGCACGCTGCCGCGCATCAGCCCGGCAAGAAAGCCTGCCGGCGCCTTGGTTGCGAGGAGCTTGCTTTCGGCGCTGCCGGGGCACAACGCGACGAGGCCGACGTGATGATCCGTCAGGATCGTCCTGGCATCGGCATCGGACCCAAGGAAGGCATCGAGCGCCAGCAGGTTGCCGGCGACGTTGCGATGATAAGGCCCGGCGAAGACGCGATGTCCGGAATAGGCCAGGATCGGCGATCCGAGATTGGAAATTGCCAGCACGGTGGTGCCGCGCAGGCGGCCGAGTGCTGTAAAGGAGGCCATGCGCTGGCAAGCGACATCCGTGCCGTCGCCATTATCAGCGGCGGTGTTGCTGTCGTCGAAGGCTACCGAGGTCGCCGCGGCAGCCCCAGTCCAGACCGCATTCACCGAAACCAGCCAGACGGCAGCCATACGCAGCGCCACACCGCGCGACGGGTTGGCCTCGGCCCGTTGACGCCATTTGGCAATCCAGGCGGCAAGCGGGATGACAGCGAAGGCGATCGAGAATGTCGAACCGCGCACCTGCCAGGCGCTGACGATGAAGGCCACGACAAGCAGCGCGCCGACAAGGCTGTCCTGCCGCCGCCAGCCGCCACGGCCAAGGCGAAGCGCCATCAGCACGAGCGCGATGAGCGGCGTGGCATAGCGCGCCACCATCCTGGCCGGATCTTCAGCGAGCAGCTTGAACAGCGACTGCGCCTCGTCGATGTGATCAAGCCATAGCTCCCTGAGGCGCGGATCGAGGTTGGCGTAGGGCGCTGCCAGGCATTGCGGGAACAAAAGGACGACGACAGCGCCCAATATCAGGGCAAGCAGGCCAAGTGAGGCGATACCCCGTTGGCGCGTGCGGCCTGCCGGCTCGATGGACGCTATCGCCGCAAGGCCGGTTCCGGCAATCGCTGCGACGACGAACTGCACGGTCGAAAAGGCGTCGCATTGCGCCTGACCCCAAGCGGATGGCGCAATGGTGGCGACAAAGACGAGGGCGGAGATGCCGGCAAAGCCGAGGCCGAAATCCCTGGCGATCGACCTCTCGCCATTGGCGTCGAGGGCAAACAGCATGGCGACAGAGGCGCCGATGGTGGCAACGTAAGGCGCGGTTTCCATACCGATGGCCAGCATCAGCCCGGCGCATAGGCCGGACAGCAATGCCGCCGGCTTGCGCAATGACGCTTCAAGCAACAGGCTCAGGCTGGCCATGCTCAGCATCAGCTGGATATTGTGGTGATCGAGCGCGCCAGGCGAAAAAATGCCCAGGAAATGCAGTGCGGCGGCGCCGACGACGACAGCCGGCAGCACGGCGCCGTAACCGGCAAAGCTACGCGCGGCGCGGGCGGTGAAAAATACGGTCAGGCAGAAAAGCAGCGCCGGCCACAGCACTTGAGCGACATTCTCGGCAAGGGCCGCGCTGCCGGTCAGGGCCGATACGGCGATGATGATGGCGGCGATCGGCGCATCGACCAGCCGCGACCAGTGCATGACGAAACCGCCTTCCAGGCCCATCCTGTACTGGTGCAGATCGAACCAGCCCTGGCCGGCCAGCATGTCGCGAACTTCGATGAGGCGCAGCAGATTGTCATTATCGCCGCCGGCATTGGTCAGTTCCGGGAAGCCGGCAAAGGCATTGACGGCAAGTGCCAGCAATGTGGCAAGCAGCGCCAGCGCGATATCGGACCTCCAACTGGAGGCGCCATCGTCGGCTGTGCTCATATCAGGACCTTTGGAAGGAATACGGGGCGGTTTAAACCTAGCCTTAACAGCTTCAATAAATAGTAAAGCCGCCCGAGCGAGGCCGGCGTTTGAGCGGTCAGGGGCCTCACAGGGCATTCGGAGACGAAAATGCCACAAGAAGTGCGCCATGAGCCGAGCATCGCCGTGCTGCTGCCTTGCTACAATGAGGAGCTGACGATCGGCGAAGTGGTGCGGCGCTTTCGCGAAACGCTGCCTTCCGCCGCGATCTATGTCTACGACAACAATTCGCGCGATCTGACGGCGCTCCGAGCCCGCGCCGCCGGCGCTATCGTGGTGCGCGAGCCGCGCCAGGGCAAAGGCAATGTCGTGCGCCGCATGTTCGCCGACATCGAGGCCGACATCTACCTGATGGCCGACGGCGACGGCACCTATGCGCCGGAGGACGCGCCGCAACTGATTAACACGCTGCTGACCGAGCGCTCCGACATGGTGGTGGGCACGAGGCGCGGCGTCGCCGACGACGCCGGCAGGACAGGCCACGCCTTCGGCAACCGCATCTTCAACAGCCTCTACAAACGGCTGTTCGGCTCGGACTTTACCGATATCTTCTCCGGCTACCGCGCCTTCACAAGGCGCTTCGTCAAGAGTTTTCCCGCCGTTTCCGGCGGCTTCGAGATCGAGACCGAAATGTCGGTGCACGCCTCGCAGCTCAAATTGCCGGTCAGCGAGATCGGACTCGACTATGGCCGCCGGCCGGAAGGCTCCTCGTCGAAGCTGTCGACCTTTCGCGACGGCGCGAATATCCTGTGGATGTTCGCCATGCTGATGAAGGAGACGCAGCCGCTGCGTTTCTTCGGCGCTTTTTCGGTGTTCTTCCTGGCATCAAGCCTGTTTCTGATGGCGCCGGTGCTGATCGAGTTCGCCGAAACCGGACTTGTGCCGCGCATGCCGACCTGGGTGCTGTCGGTCGGGCTGCTGCTGCTGTCGATGCTGGCGGCGGTGACCGGGGTAATACTCGATTCGGTGTCGCGCGGCCGGGCTGAGCAGAAGCGCATCTTCTATCTGTCGATGCCTTCCGGCCGCGTCGAACGCGAACGCGCAAGTGCGCTCGCGACTTTGAAGGCCGGACCGCGCAAAACCCCGCGGGCGGCCTAGAGCCTAAATGGGACGCCTTGCCCGCTTCATTGTCGCCGGCGGCATCGGCTTCGTCGCCGACGCGGCCGCGCTTTGGCTGGTGCTGACGATAGCGCCGCTTGGACCTTTCGTGGCCCGCATCATTTCGATCGGTTTTGCCCTGTCCGTCACCTGGCTGATCAACCGCCATCTGACCTTCTCGCCTTCCAGCCGCGGCGTCGCGCAAGAGGGCGCACGCTATGGCGGCGTCGGTATTGCCACCAGCGTCGTCAATTATCTCGTCTATTGCGCCATGCTGTTCGCGCTGCCGATGGTGTCGCCGCTCATTGCCCTTGCGATCGCCTCGCTGATTGCCATGGCGCTGTCCTTCCTCGGCTATTCCAAGCTGGTCTTCGATCGCTGAAGGCACATCGCATTGGGGTCTGCGCCAAGCGAAGCGCAGCCTCATCATGACCATGGCCGATTGGCAGAAGCCGCCGATTTCCTTATATCGCTGTCGTCGATGCATCGGCCCGAAAAATCGGAATCGATTTTCGGGCAGTACGATGCATGGATTCAAAAGTGTTTGGAGCGCACTTTGTGCGTCCAAGTGGATCGCTCCAACTGCGCCGGAGAGCACCTATGCCCCTGAAAGTCGCCGTCCAGATGGACCACATCTCCACCGTGTCGATTGCCGGCGACACGTCGTTTGCGCTGTCGCTGGAAGCGCAGCGGCGCGGCCACCAGTTGTTCCACTACACGCCCGACCGGCTGTCGCTGCGCGACGGCAAGGTGTTTGCCCGTATCGAGGCGATGCAGGTCCGCGACGAGAAGGGCAACCATTATTCGCTGGGCGAAGAAGTCCGCACCGACCTTTCGGAAATGGATGTCATCCTTTTGCGGCAGGATCCGCCCTTCGACATGAACTACATCACCACCACGCATATCCTCGAGTGCATCCATCCGAAGACGCTGGTGGTCAACGATCCGGCCTGGGTGCGCAACAGCCCGGAAAAGATCTTCGTCACCGAATTTCCCGACCTGATGCCGGACACGCTGATCACCAAGGACCCGCTCGAGGTCGCCGCCTTCCGCAAGGAGTTCGGCGATATCATCGTCAAGCCGCTCTACGGCAATGGCGGCGCCGGCATCTTCCACCTGCACGAGGCCGACCGCAACCTCGCCTCGCTGCTCGAAATGTTCGGCCAGATGTTCCGCGAACCCTACATCGTGCAGCGCTACCTCAAGGAGGTGCGCGCCGGCGACAAGCGCATCATCCTGATCGACGGCGAGCCGGTCGGCGCCATCAACCGCGTGCCGGCCGAGCATGATTCGCGCTCCAACATGCATGTCGGCGGCCGCGCCGAAAAGACCGAGCTGACGGAACGCGAACGCGAGATCTGCGCCCGCATCGGCCCCTCGCTGAAGGAGCGCGGCTTCATCCTCGTCGGCATCGACGTCATCGGCGACTACATGACCGAGATCAACGTGACCTCACCGACCGGCATACGCGAAGTGCAGCGTTTTGGGGGCGCCGACATCGCCAGCCTGTTCTGGGATGCGGTGGAGAACAAGCGGAGAAAATAGATCCCGTTGCCTACGCTGGTTTGGCGTATTGCTCGGCGCTCATGACTTCGATGCATACAAAGCGTTCGTTGCCTTCCACCCAGGCGTCGTGGCCGGGCGGAATTGTGTAGGACGTGCCTTGCTCGAAAGTTTTCTGCGTCCCGTCATTCATTCTGACGGTGATGGCTCCGGATACGACGTAGCCGACATGCGACACCTGACAGCTGTCCGTCTTGACGACCGGCTTCACACACTCGGACCATTTCCATCCCGGTTCCATATTGAGCCGCCCGAGAGTAAACCCGGGGAGCCGCACCACTTCGACGCGTGTCTTATCGGGCGCTCGAACTTCATCCGGTGTGTTGTGAGACTTGGAAGCAAACTTCGTGACGTTCATTGCACTATCAGCCATGTCAACCTCCCTGTATTCGACGCGGAGCCTGACGTTGCGATCGCCGGAACCGCTATCGGGTTTATACCTCATTTGGCGCTCGATTATAAGCGATTGCTAAAATACATGCGCCCGCTCCTTTCGTGCGGAGCTGCTTGTTTGGCGCGCACCCTTCGCGGCGAGCCCGGCCCTCGCTGCGGTCGCCTGCATTGTCAGGCCGAGGTCATTGCTTTCACGAACACCCGTTCCCCAAATGTTCTTGCCTTCGCCGGAAATCTGTGGTTGTCTCCGGTGACGCCGTTCGCGGCATGATCGCAAAGGCTTGGGGCAAAGCCTGCATCCGGGGTGAAGACATGGTGGCGCGGGTTCGCACGGTTGCTTTCCAGGGCATCGAGGCCGTGCCGGTCGACGTGCAGGTGATGATCGCGCCGGGCAAGGTCAACATGCACATCGTCGGGCTGGCCGACAAGGCGGTGGCCGAAAGCCGCGAGCGGGTACAGGCAGCACTGCATGCATCCGGCCTGTCGATGCCGTCGAAGAAGGTCACCGTCAATCTGGCGCCTGCTGACTTGCCAAAGGAAGGCAGCCATTACGATCTGCCGATCGCCCTCGGTTTGATGGCGGCGCTCGGCGCCATTCCGGGCGACATGCTGGCCGGCTATGTCGTGCTTGGCGAATTGTCGCTCGACGGCACCATTGCCGCGGTGGCCGGCGCGCTGCCGGCGGCGATCGGCGCCAATGCCGAAGGCAAGGGCCTGATCTGCCCGTTCGCCTGCGGGCCGGAAGCGGCGTGGGCCGGCAAGGATTTCGACATATTGGCGCCGCGCAGCCTGATCGCCATTGCCAATCATTTTCGCGGCACGCAGGTCCTGTCGCGGCCGGAAGCCGGCATCCATGCCTCGGCGCGCGACCTGCCCGACCTTGCCGACATCAAGGGTCAGGAGACCGCCAAGCGGGCGCTCGAGGTGGCGGCCGCCGGCGGCCACAATCTTTTGATGGTCGGGCCGCCGGGATCGGGAAAGTCGATGCTGGCGCAGCGGCTGCCGTCGATCCTGCCGCCGCTGGCGCCGAGGGAATTGCTCGAAGTCTCGATGATCGCGTCGGTGGCCGGCGAGCTCGGCGAAGGAAAACTGACCGACCGGCGGCCGTTCCGCGCACCGCATCATTCGGCCTCGATGGCGGCGATGGTCGGGGGCGGTCTGCGCGTGCGGCCGGGCGAGGCCTCGCTCGCCCATCACGGCGTGCTGTTCCTC